>CAVKAQ010000067.1:8650-12909 GCA_963654225.1 Butyricicoccaceae bacterium
GAAGCGCATCGCAGAAGACCTTATCGATTTCGGAAGTGTCAAGAGAGCTATCCTAGGCGTGTCTATGTCACAAATTGATGACAAAAGAGCCAAAGAATTGAAACTTTTTTCTCCAAAAGGTGTATATATAGAGGAGGTTTCAAAGGGAGGAGCTGCTGACAAGGCAGGAATCCGCAAAGGCGATGTTCTTGTCGCTATGGATTCTACCGAGATCACAACGCCTTCTTCCGTTCAGGAAAAAGTCAGTTCTTATCATCCGGGAGACAAAGCTGTTGTTACAGTGATTCGTGATGGTGAGACCAAGACATTGGAAGTTACATTCCAGGGCTCATCTATGGAAACCGGTTCTAAGGACATCGACGGTTCAGTAGCGTTCTATGGCGCGAAATTGATGACCGCTTCGGATGAGACACGTGCTCAACTCGGTTTGAAACGTGGCGTGGAGATTGTTTCCGTTGGACCGGGCAAAGTTCAGGATGCCGGTGCCGAAGAGGGATTTGTGATTCTGTATGTCAATGACGAGCCTGTAAGCAAACCTGAGGACGTTATTAACATTGCTAAAAAGGCAAAGAGAGCTGTCTATGTTGAAGGTGTTACCAAATATGGCAAATCAGCTTACTTTGCATTTGGCAAAGACTGATGTATATACCAAAAGATGAGACAACTTAAAATTACAAAGTCGATCACCAACCGCGAGAGTGCGTCGCTGGACAAATATCTCCAGGAGATCGGACGTGAGGAACTGGTTTCACCGGAAGAAGAGGTGGAACTCGCCCAAAAAATCAGGAAAGGTGATCAGCGTGCATTGGAAAAACTGACTAGAGCGAACTTAAGATTTGTGGTCTCTGTTGCGAAACAGTATCAGAATCAGGGATTGAGCCTGCCGGACCTTATCAACGAGGGTAACCTCGGACTTATAAAGGCTGCGGAGAAATTCGATGAGACCAGAGGTTTCAAATTCATATCCTATGCGGTGTGGTGGATTCGCCAATCCATCCTCCAGGCTCTGGCAGAGCAGTCAAGAATTGTCAGACTGCCGCTCAACCAGGTGGGTTCGCTGAACAAGATAAACAAGGCGCTCTCCAAGTTTGAGCAGGAGAATGAAAGGCAGCCTTCAAGCGAAGAGCTCTCGGAAATGATTGACGTACCGAAGGATAAGATTTCGGATACATTGAGAGTTTCAGGCAGACACGTATCGGTGGACGCTCCTTTCGTTGAAGGTGAGGACAACAGCCTTCTTGACGTGCTTCCGAATGACGATTCTCCGAGCGCAGACCGCGGTCTTGTGAACGAGTCTCTCAATACGGAAATTGAAAGGGCTCTGTCAACATTGTCCGGCCGTGAACGCGAAATCATCAAGTCGTTCTTCGGCATCGGATGCCAGGAGATGACTCTCGAGGAGATCGGCGAGCGTTTCGGACTTACGAGAGAGCGTGTGCGCCAGATTAAGGAGAAAGCCATCAGGAGGCTCAAAAGTCCGTCCAGAAGCAAACTGCTCAAGGGGTATCTCGGATAGCGGGGGAAGTCAGTTTAATGCAGTGATTTTATCGATGACACCGGAATTATTTATTCAGAAAAAGGCCGCTGAGGCCATAAAAAGTCTATATGGTGCTGAGGTCGAGAGTTCCTCGCTTCAGGTTCAGGTTACAAGAAAAGAGTTCGAAGGCGACTACACATTGGTTGTCTTCCCTCTTTTGCGTATTACCCACGCTTCCCCGGAGAATACCGGAAACGCAATCGGAGAATGGATGAAGTCCAATGTCTCCGAGATTGCCGGATACAACAGCGTGAAGGGATACTTGAACATTTTGTTCTCTCCGTTATATTGGAATGAACTTTTTGCCGATATTGCAAAAGACGAGTCGTTCGGAGTCCTTCCATCTACGGGCAAGAACATTATGGTGGAATTTTCATCCCCGAACACCAACAAGCCTTTGCATCTCGGACATATAAGAAACAATCTTCTCGGAGATTCAGTTTCACGTCTGCTCAAGGCCTGCGGAAACAATGTTACCAAGGTGACACTGGTCAATGACCGTGGAGTGCATATCTGCAAGTCTATGCTGGCCTGGCTGAAAGTCGGAAATGGCGAGACACCGCAGTCTTCAGGCAAGAAGGGCGACCATCTTGTAGGCGATTGCTACGTGGCATTCAACAATATATATAAGAAGGAAGTCGATGACCTCGTAGCCGGAGGAATGAGCAAGGAGGAGGCCGAGAAAGAGGCGCCAAGTCTCAAGGAAGCGCACGAGATGCTTGTGAAATGGGAGAACGGAGACAAGGATGTCCGCGATCTCTGGAAGATGATGAACGGCTGGGTGATGGAAGGCTTTGACGAGACATACAAGGCTCTCGGAATTTCTTTCGACAAGACATATTTTGAATCTGAGACATATCTGCTCGGTAAGGAATTGGTACAGAAGGGTTTGGATATGGGCGTCTTCGTGACGGACCCGGACGGCTCTGTCTGGTGCGATCTTACGGCTGACGGCCTGGACCGAAAACTTCTCCTCCGCAGTGACGGAACATCTGTCTATATGACACAGGACCTCGGAACTGCTGAGAGGCGTTTCTCGGAATACAATCTTGACGAGCACGTCTATGTCGTAGGTAACGAGCAGAATTACCATTTCCAGGTGCTCAAACTGGTTCTGAAGAAACTCGGTTTCGCCTGGGCTGACAACATTTTCCATCTTTCCTACGGTATGGTAGAACTGCCCGAAGGCAAGATGAAGTCACGTGAGGGTACGGTTGTCGATGCCGATGACCTTATAGAGAAAATGTATGAGGAGGCAAAGGAAACATCTGTAGAGTCCGGAAAACTCGCCGATATGCCTGAGGCTGAAAAGGATAAACTTTATCATACTATCGGCCTGGGCGCTCTCAAGTACTTCATTATGAAGGTAGACCCTAAGAAGACGATGCTGTTCAACCCTAAGGAATCCATCGACTTCAACGGCAATACCGGTCCTTTCATTCAATATACGCACGCACGTATCAAGTCTATTCTCAGAAAGGCTGATGAGCAGGGAATAGCTCATACACCGGGTGAAATTGACTCGAAAGTCCTTCCTTCAGCAAAAGAGGTGCGTCTCATCAAACTGTTGAACTTGTATCCTGCAAAGATTGCAGAGGCCGGCGAGGCATATTCTCCTGCGATAATCGCGAATTATGCTTATGACCTTGCAAAGGAATTCAACCAGTATTACCACGAGACCAGAATCCTTCAGGAAGAGGACAAGACCGTTCTGAAATTCCGTCTTGTGCTTATCGAGACCCTTGCCGATGTGCTTTCAAAGGCTATGGGAATACTCGGCATCACATTGCCGGAGAGAATGTAATTTTTCCCGCGAGGAAATTTTTCAGATATATTCAAGGTGACGAATGAGGATTCATATATGTTTCCGACCTCGAAGAAAGAGGTAGAATCATTGGGATGGGATTATATAGACGTGATCCTTTTTACAGGGGACGCGTTTGTGGATCATCCTTCTTTCGGAACCGCCTGCATAGCGCGTTGGCTTCAGAAATGGGGCTGGCGCGTTGCCATTGTGCCCCAGCCTAACTGGAGGGATGACCTGCGAGACTTCAAGAAATTGGGCGCTCCGCGTCTTTATTTCGGTGTGAATGCAGGGGCGATGGACTCGATGGTGAATCATTATACTGCATCAAGACGACTCAGGCACGATGACGCCTACACTCCGGACGGCAAGTTCGGGCAGCGTCCGGATTATGCCGTGACCGTATATACGAAGATTCTTAAGCAATTGTATCCGGACATTCCGGTCATAATCGGAGGCGTTGAGGCTTCCTTGCGCAGGCTTACTCACTATGATTACTGGAAGGATTGTCTGATGCCATCTGTCGCTGTGACCAGCGGTGCGGATTACTTGTGCTACGGAATGGGCGAGAAGCCGATGCTTGAACTTACGAGAGGCATCGAGGCCGGCCGAAGTCTGCACGATATGCAGAAGATTCCGCAGATAGCTTTTTATAAGTCTGGCAAACCGAAGCCGAAGGAAGGCGTACTCATTCTCAATTCGTTCGAGCAGTGCAAGAAAGACAAGAGGGCTTTTGCAGAGAACTTCCATCATATTGAGATTCACGCCAATATGATGCACCCTGACATTCTCATCGAAGAGACAGGCGACGGCTATGTTCAAGTTAACCCTCCGTTCCCTCCGTCAAACGAGAAGGAAATGGATTCGTTCTGGGATTTGCCGTTCACCAAAATGCCTCATCCGAGATACAAAGGCAAG
>CAVKAQ010000068.1:0-12872 GCA_963654225.1 Butyricicoccaceae bacterium
GTCCCTAGGGACAGCAGGCGTTAGCCTGCAGGGGTTGGGAATCCGTAGGATGATGCTCGCACCATCCTGTCTCGAAGGGACTGAGGGTAAGAAGCAAACTTGCGCGAAGCGCGTAGCGACCGAAGGTGGTCGAGACGATTGAACGGAGGAAAAAAGATAGAGGACAGAAGTTAGAAACTTGAGTAATTATTATGAGAATTGCAATTGTAGGTACAGGATATGTCGGACTGGTGAGCGGAACCTGTTTCGCGGAAATGGGCGCAGACGTGACCTGTATTGATGTGGATAAGTCAAAGATAGACAGGCTGTTGGCTGGAGATATCCCTATTTATGAGCCGCAGCTTGACGAAATGGTCGCGCGTAACGTGAAGGAGGGCAGACTTCATTTCTCCGTGGACTTGTCACAGTGTATAGACGATGTTGAGATAGTATTCAGCGCTGTCGGGACACCGCCAGATGAGGACGGGAGCGCCGACCTGAAGTATGTGCTTGAAGTGGCGCGTACTGTCGGGCGGAATATGCACAAATATGTGCTTCTGGTCACCAAATCGACAGTGCCAGTCGGAACCGCATCAAAGGTGCGCGCGGCAATATCGGAGGAACTCTCGAAAAGGGGAGTTGATATCCCGTTCGACGTGGCCTCTAATCCCGAATTTCTAAAGGAAGGAACTGCAATCAAGGACTTTATGAGTCCTGACAGGGTTGTCGTGGGCGTGGATTCCGAGAGGGCCAAAGACCTGCTGTCCAGGCTGTACCGTCCATTTCTGCTGAAGAGTTTCAGGGTGATATTCACGGATATAGCCTCTGCGGAGATGATAAAGTATGCGGCAAATTCGATGCTTGCAACAAGAATCAGCTTTATGAATGATATCGCCAACCTTTGCGAAAGCGTAGGTGCTGATGTGAATCTGGTAAGGCAGGGCATCGGGGCAGATACCCGAATAGGAAGCAAGTTCCTCTATCCCGGATGCGGATATGGCGGCAGTTGTTTCCCGAAGGACGTTAAAGCGCTCATACGTACAGCGCAGAAAAACGGTTGCAGAATGCGCGTTCTGGAGGCTGTCGAGGCTGTCAACGAGGAACAGAAACATCTGGTGTTCAAGAAATTGGACCATTATTTCGAACACGACCTCAAAGGGCGCAAGATTGCGATCTGGGGACTCGCATTCAAGCCTGATACGGATGATATGCGGGAAGCCACTTCCCTGGTCACCATCGGCAATTTGCTTGAAGCGGGATGCGAAGTGTCTGTGTTTGATCCGGTTGCAATGAATGAATGTCGGAGACGTATGGGAGACAGTGTTACGTATGCTTCTGATATTTATGATGCTGTGACTGGAGCGGATGCCCTTCTGATGTTGACTGAATGGAAGCAGTTCAGAATGCCGATGTGGGACAAGGTCAAGTCTGCAATGCGTTTTCCGCTTGTCATAGACGGACGCAACATATATGACCCTGAATCGATGAAAGAGATGGGCTTCGTATATTCCTGCATAGGAAGAAATGCTGTGCATCAATGAAATATATCTTTATAATACAGGGCGAGGGAAGAGGACATCTTACCCAGGCGATGACTCTGGAATCGTTGTTGGAGTCACGAGGCCACGAAGTCGTGGAGATGCTTGTGGGCAAAAGCCCGACAAGAAAGCTTCCGTCTTTCTTTACGGACGGCATCCACGCCAAGCTGACCTGTTTCGAGTCCGTTAATTTTGCGACGTCTGCAGACGGAAAGCATCCGAACATATTGAAGTCGATATGGTTCAATACTGTGCACGCCTCAAGGATACTTCCGTCAATCTCATTGATTTCTAAACATATAACCGAAAGCGGAGCCGATGCTGTCGTGAATTTCTATGAGATGCTCGGCACTGTGGGCTATTGGAAGTCCGGACGCAAGATTCCGATGTTCTGCATCGCCCATCAATTCCTGTTTCTGCACAAGGATATGCGGTTGCCGAAGAGGGGATTTGCCGGACACGGCTCTCTCAACTTTTTCTCACGTTGCATTGCTTTGGGGGCAAGCAAGGTGCTTGCCCTGTCTTTCCGGGCGATGAATGATGACGGACGTATTGTCGTGGTTCCGCCTCTCCTGCGTCCTGCGCTTCTTGCTTATAGGAATAGCCCTGAGTTCGTCTCGGGGAATTATATCCTCGGATATATTCTGAATGCTGGTTTTGCTGATGAGGTGATGGCCTGGCATAAGGCGCATCCGGATGTGCACCTGCATTTCTTCTGGGACAATGCTGCAGAAGCTCCTGTAAAGGTCGTGGATGATACGCTGCGTTTCTACTATCTTGACGACAAGGAATTTATGCGTCAGATGGCCGGATGCTGGGCATATGCTTCTACGGCAGGCTTCGAGTCGATCTGTGAGGCGATGTATCTCGGCAAGCCGCTGATGATGGTGCCGTCCCATATTGAGCAGCAATGCAATGCGTATGATGCCACACGTTTCTGCGCGGCCGTGTCATCAGACAAGTTTAACCTTGACGTGCTTCTGGGCTTTGCCAAAAACGGAAGATTCCACCCGGACAGGAACTTTCCTGAGTGGGCGGAATCAGTATCAAACTATATTGTTTCTGCGCTGGAAGACGTTTAGAGTGAATTTTTTCTGAGCGGAGAAAGCAGTTACTTTTAAGATAAATCTAAAAAAGGCTGGACCCTGGAAATAGGGTTCAGCCTTGATTTTTACACACGAAATCTTTAGCGGGCGGCAATATTACTTTTCCGAAAATTCGATTGCGAATCCGCCTCCGCGTGCCATAAAGACAGGGAGAACGGTCTTTGACGTTACGACCTTCTCATATATCTTATATGCCTGAGGATTAGTCTCGTAATCTGCGTTCTCGGCGTCTGCATAGATTTTCGCAACGTATTTCTTGCCAGGCTCGAGGAAATTCATCGGCACGTCAAGAGTTCTGCTGTTTTCATCCGTGACACCGCCGGCAAACCATTTGCCAGTATCTTTCGCCTTTCGTGCGACAACGATATAGTCCCCCGGTTCGGCGAGCAGATATTTGCTCTTCTGCCAATCTACAGCGACATCCTTGATGAACTGGAAGGCGTCCAGGAATTGCTCATAGTGTTCAGGGAAATCTGCGGCCATCTGGAGAGGGGAGTACATTGTCAGATACAGAGCCAGCTGATTGGCGATTGTTGCTTTCACTTTGCTGGTGTTGCTGCAGAACTTGGACAGATCCATCTCGAAAATACCCGGTGTGAAGTCCATAGGACCTCCGTTCAGACGAGTGAACGGCAGGACTGTGACGTGCATCGGCTCTGTGCCTCCAAATGCCTGATACTCAGTTCCTCTTGCACTTTCATTGCCGACAAGGTTAGGATATGTCCTGCATAGGCCAGTAGGGCGTACGGCTTCGTGGGCGTTTACCATAATGTGATGTTTTGCGGCCTCTGTGATGGCGTAGAGATAATGGTTGTTCAGCCATTGCCCGTAATGGTGCTCTCCGAACGGCAGGATGTCCCCGACATATCCGCTCTTGACAGCGTCATATCCGTATTTGTTCATAAGACTGTATGCCGCTTCCATATGGCGTTCATAATTTCTGACAGAGGATGAAGTCTCGTGGTGCATAAGCAACTTGACACCTTTTGAATGTGCATATTCGTTGAGTGCCTTGATGTCGAAATCAGGATACGGTGTCACGAAATCGAAAACGTAGTCCTTGTTCTTGTTGGCCCAGTCTTCCCAGCCGACATTCCATCCTTCAACCAATACCTGATCGAATCCGTGCTCGGCGGCAAAATCAATATACCTGCGTACGTTCTCATTGTTTGCGGAGTGCTTTCCGTTAGGAGTCGCCTTGGAGTAGTCTGTCTCGCCCAGATGAATGGAGGAGAAGTCATCGGTATATGACCAAGTGCCCTTGCCGGTGATCATTTCCCACCATACTCCGATATATTTCACAGGGTGAATCCAGGATACATCGTCGTATTTGCACGGCTCGTTGAGGTTCAGTATCATTCTGGATTCAAGCTGCTTGCAGGCATCGTCAGTCACCTGGATTGTTCTCCACGGGCTCTTGCAAGGTGTCTGCATTCTGCCTTTCCAGCCTTGGGCGTCCGGTGTCAGTGCGGACGTGAATGTCAATGTCTCCGGATTCAAATCCAGGTGCATACACGAATAGTCCACCAGAGCGGCTTCGTGAATGTTTACATAGATTCCGTCGTCGGATTTCATCTGAAGCGAAGTCTGCACTCCGTTCATAGAGAACGGCGTCTGCGAGGAATTATCGCAGATTGCGGCCTTTAACTTTGAACTTATTTCTGACAGCTTGCAGACTGTGTATTGATATTCCTGAGTATCATAATCTCCGGGAATCCAAATGGCTGTGTAGTCGCCACCCATTGCGAATTCGGTCAGTTCATCCTTTATGACGAAGTATGACATTGATTTCTGCTCAGGAAATTCGTAACGGAAACCGAGTCCGTCGTCGAACAGTCTGAATCTGATTGTCAACCTCTTGTTGGAACTTGTTTGTACCAGGTTTACTGCTAATTCATTGTAATGGTTCCTGATTTCTGACTCCTCACCCCAGACAGGCTTCCACGTCTCGTCAAATGTGCTTGTGCTTGAGTTTACCAAAGCGAAACCATCGTGGAATGACCAGCAAGGTTTCTCGTCAATCTTATTGATGTCTTTGTCTCCGAAAACGATTCCTTGAGCTTTGAGCACGCCCCTTAACTCATAGCCGAGACGGCTTGGACGAATAATTTCCTTTGATTTGTAACTCAAGGAATACATAGGTGTGCCGTCTGACGCTATAGTGAACAGCATTGACAGCTGTCCGTCAGGAGACTGGAGCTCCAGAATGTTAGAGGCGGCCTCTGTTGATGGTGTGACGCAGGCACTTGAAGTGTTGGCTACACTCAGCAACGTGCTTGCGGCAATGGTCGCCGCGATAGATTTTTTGAAAAAGTTCATATTGATGTTGTTGGTATTGTTTATGTCCTGTGTTCTTCCGCATCCCTGCATTATTGCCTTCAGATATGGCGTCAGACTGTCATTGAGCAAGTCTTCAACTGAGCATCTCATTCTATATCTCCAATAATACGGCGATATTGCCGGGACGTTTATGCGTTCATTTTCCGGTGTCGGGTCGCAAAGCTCGGGCTGCATTGCAAGGTAATCCTGCAACGGCAGTATCGCCAGCATCGACGCGGATTGCAAGTGCATCATAATGATGCTTCTGCATATCTCCGGCGTACATTCAGCAGGTGCATCTCCTTCTCTTCCGAGTACGTCGTTCCAGAATTTCTGAGTCAAGGCGCGGTCTTCTTTCCACCACGCTCTAAGCGGGTTCATATCGTGGGTGGATGTGGCGCAGACCGACCAGTACGGATATTTCCAAGTGTCGGCAAAACTGCATCCTGACTCTTTCGGCATCCGCTGAATCTCAAGAGAAAGGATTTTCAGCTCGTCCATAACCTGCGGAACGCAATCCGGGATCATCCCCAAGTCCTCTCCGCAAGCCAGCATACGCGTTGATGCCAGTAATTCAGGCAGTTTGTTCAGCGCTGACTCTTTCCAGAACTGATTGTGCCTGCAGTAGAAAAAGTCGTTGTACAGATTGTCGAAGGCAGACTTCTGGCTGTCAGACAGTTTAGCGTATTTCTTTGTGTGACTGGCGTCTATTCTCGGATGCCAGAATCCCTTTTTTCTCGGGTCTTCAAGGAACAGGGTGTTAAGCCCCTTTCCGGTATATCGTTTGTCGTTTATGTCAAATCCTTTTTCGAGAAGCTCGTCTTTGCTGTATGGGAGCGCCGGCAGAAAATGTCCCAAAAGTCCGCTTTTGGCATTGGCCGGGACTTCCCAAATCCTGAAGAATCCAAGTATATGGTCGATTCTGAAGGCGTCGAAATATTGCTCCATATTCTTTAGCCTCGCTTTCCACCATTTGAATCCGTCTTCGGCCATCTTGTCCCAGTTGTAGGTCGGGAATCCCCACAGTTGTCCGTCGGTGGCAAAGGCGTCGGGCGGGGCGCCGGCTTGTGAATCCATATTGAACAGTTGAGGATTCTGCCAGGCATCCGCACTTGTACGGCTTACACCGATGGGCAGGTCGCCCTTCAGAATAATGCCTTTTGAACGAACATAGTCTCTGGCTTCTTTGAGCTGCTTATGCAGGTGATATTGGACAAATGACTGGTAATCAGCTTCTTCTCTGTTGTTAGCGAGGATTTTCGCGACAGCCGCTTCGGACCATTCGGCAGCATCGCCCCATTCGCCGGTGTCAGACGTCCCTGTCTTGGACAGCATTATGCGGAAAGCGCAATAGGTGTCAAGCCAGAATTTGTTTTCTGCCAGGAAGTTCTTGAAATCTTCGCAGTCGCGGATTCGCGTCCACTCATGGGGAAACGCCTTGCGGAGAAGTGAGTCCTTAGCCTTGTTGACCCGCTCATAATCAACGGATTCGAGCGATTCCAATTCTGCCTTGAGATTCAAGTACTCGCTGTTTTCCTCCACTCCGGCATCGGGAAGATAAATGAATTGAGGATGCAAGGCGAAGATTGAATTTGCGCTATACGGATAGGAATCTTTCCAGGTGCCTGTCGCCGTAGTGTCGTTTACAGGCAGAAGTTGTATGACTCTTTGCCCCGTTGCGTTTATCCAGTCCGCGAACTTCTTCATGTCGTGGAAATCACCGATCCCGAAACTGTCTTCAGTGCGGAGTGAAAATACTGGTATTGCCGTGCCGGCACATTTCCACCTGCGGCTGTATCTTTCTTTAGGTGAAATGTCTCCGGAGTCGAAAACATTGTCTGCAAATGCAGAGGTATAGAACGGTGCGGCCTGCGGAATGTCTGTCCATTTGTCTTCAATGTCGGCGACGGATTTGTCGATTTCCGGAATGGTGTGGTTCCGCCATTCCCTCCTGCTCCTGACGCCGTCGCGCCAGCATTCGTAATGATATTCCTGTTCTGAATGGAGAGCGTCCCCCGTTTTTTCTTCAAAAATAAGAGATGCGGTCCAGATGCCGTCGGCAATGTATTGCATATCAACAGGCTTTCCGTTGAAGACTATCTTTATCGTCTCGCCCCAGACAGTGTTGTATTGTATCTTGAAATTAAGTGTCATTTGAGATGTATCAAATCAATCAAAACAGTTTCGAATTTAGTTAAATTCTCTTTAATGGCGGCTATAAATTCGCTGCAAAGATACTGAAACCGCTTTTGATGATATGCGCCTCAAAAAACTTCCGCTCCCGTTTGCTATTTCGATGAAAGTGTATAAATTTGCAATCCGATGAAAGGAATGACTTTTATATCTATGATGTCAATGCGAATGCAACGCTAAGTTGCATCGTTTCTTTATGTTCGACAGTCAGACGGGTTTCTTTCACGGACAAATCTCCAGAATAACAACATTTTTTATTGCTCGGAATTCTTTGGCGACAGATTGATATTTGTCTCTATTGGGCTTTGCCGGTATCTTAAGTGCAGAAATGGAATATCACGAATACCTATATTACAACGAATTTGAATTTGAGACGGGTGCGGTCTTGCCTCGTCTGAAAATCGCGTTTCATACTTCCGGCTCTCCGAAAGGCGAGGTGGGAGAGTCGGAGGGAGAAGACTGGAAAACGGTGATTGCCGGTAGACCTGTCGTATGGGTTTGTCACGCTCTCACTGCAAATTCCGATGTGGAAGAGTGGTGGCCGGGAATAGCCGGACCGGGAAAGTTTATAGATCCGGACAAATATTTTGTGGTATGTGTCAATATGCTTGGCTCCTGCTACGGGACTTCCGGTCCGTCTGAGACTATTCCTGATGCTCCAGTCGAGGGCGTTGGTGCAAGCCAGTCGGGCGATTCTGGATTGTCAGGCTTGCCGAAGTCGCTGAAACGACCATATCTTCTTGATTTCCCGGAGGTTACTATAAGAGATATCGTCAATGTGAATATAATCGTCCGCAAATTGCTGGGGATTGACAGGATTGATTTTCTGATAGGCAGTTCCATAGGCGGATTTCAGGCTGTAGAGTGGCTTGTGATGGAGCCCGAGGTGACTGAGAAAGCTCTGCTGATGGCGACAGCCGCGAGAGTTTCGCCTTGGCTGAGTGCTTGGGAAGAGACTCAGCGTATGGCGTTGGAGGCCGACCCTACGTTCAGAAATCCCTATTTGCTTTTTCGCGAGAAGGAAAACGGCAGTCAGATCTCTGAAGAAGGCTGTTCGCTGAATGTCGGAGGTGAGTTTCCCGGAGCGAATGAAAATTGCGACAGGTGCGTGGATGCAGGCAGTGGTGAATTAAGTGATGAGGAATTCTGTGCGACATTGTTGAAGGGAGGGGAGAACGGACTTCGTGCTGCGCGAGCCATAGCGATGCTGTCTTATAGGAGTGCGGACGGATATAATTCCACACAGGCGGAGAGGTCTGAAGATGTGATTTTTGCGGAAAGGGCGGCGTCGTATCAGAGGCATCAGGGAAAGAAATTGTCAGACAGGTTTGACGCATATTCCTATTATTCATTGTCCTGCTCATTGGACAGTCACAACGTGGGGCGCGGACGTGGGGGCGTGAAGTCCGCATTGTCGCAGATCAAGTCAAAGGTTACGGCAGTGGGTATTGACAGTGACGGATGCTTTCCGGCCAAAGAGGTCCGCAATATGGCTGAGATGATACCGGGAGCGAAGTATTTCGAGATAACCTCGGCTTTCGGCCACGACGGCTTCCTTTTGGAAAACGCACAGATAGAAAAAATAATGAATTCGATTCTTAACGAAAAATAGATATAAAGATATGCAAGTACTTAAGTTCGGCGGCAGTTCAGTCGCCAATGCGCAGAATATGTCGAAGGTCGCGGATATTGTCTCAGCGGCAGTGGAAAAAGACCGCACGATTCTGGTCTGTTCTGCGATAAGCGGTTTTACCGATGCCCTTATACATATCGGCCGTCTCGCTTCTGCCAAGAATAAAGAGTATGAGACAGTTATAGAGGAATACTGCAAGCGTCATATCGACATAATACACGAACTCCTGCCGATAGAGAAGCACGAGGAACTCACTGATTTCTGCAAAGAAAGTTTCTCGTCTCTGAAGAGCATCGCATACGGAGTATATCTTCTGGGAGAATTGAGTCCGGCCAGTCTGGATGCGATAACCTCATTCGGAGAGATACTTTCCACCAGGATAATCGCGACTAAACTCGCCTCTATAGGCATTGCGGCAAAGTGGGTGGATGCAAGGAAACTCATCAAGGTGGCACAACGCATTGAACTCGGTGATACTGCGGAAGTTGCGGCTCCGGCGGCGCCTCCTGTCAATATGAGCGAGACTGCAGAGAACGTGAAGCATCTGGTGGAAGACAATCCGATGATTTCATTGTTTGTCGTGCCTGGATTCATCGCTTCAGACGAACGCGGACGGACGGCTACATTGGGACGCGGTGGCTCCGACTACACGGCATCACTGCTGGCAGTAAGCATAAACGCGCGCCTCCTTGAAATCTGGACAGATGTGCCCGGAATGATGACTGCTAATCCGAAGCTTGCTCCTGCGGCAAAGACTATAAGCAACATATCTTACCGCGCGGCCCTCGAACTTTCCCATTTCGGGGCGAAAGTTATATATCCTCCTACTATTCAGCCTGTTGTGGCTCAGGGAATTCCTATCTATGTCAAGAATACGTTTGATCCGCAGTCAACGGGCACTCTCATCGAGAAGAATCCTCCGCGCCGCAAGAACAAGATAATCGGCATTTCCAATTCTGACAAGATTGCGCTCATTTCTCTTGAAGGCAGCGGTATGGTGGGTATACCTGGATTCTCCAGCCGTCTTTTCGATGCGTTGAGCCGTGATGACATCAATATAATACTGATTACTCAGGCGTCTTCGGTGCATACTATGTGCATCGCCGTATCGGAATCTGATGCTGACAAGGCTAAGGCTGCGGCTGACAGGTGTTTCGCTTATGAGATTTCTCTGGGTAAACTGAATCCGCTCAAGGTGGAGAAGGGTTTCTCCATCCTGTGTCTTGTAGGTGATGACATTATGAGTCAGTATGGGACTACTGGAAGGCTCTTGTCTGCATTGGCGCGCCACAGTATACAGATCAGGGCTATCGCACAGGGTTCTTCGGAACGTAATGTGTCTGTGATCGTTTCGTCTGAGGATATACAGTCGGCAGTGCTTCATGCGCACGAGGAGTTTTTCGAAACCTCATCATTGCGTGACATCAATCTCTTCATTGCGGGGTTCGGTACTGTCGGCAAGGCGCTGGTCCAGCTGATTGTATGCAACAGGGACAAAATCGCGGAGCGTACTGGCAAGCGCTTGAATATCATAGGAATAAGCAACAGTCGCAAATATTTCATTTCGCACGACGGTGTGAAGGTGGATGCGTCTTGTCCTGTGGATAGCGTGATGTCGCTTCTTTCGGAGGGCGAATCTGCTTCAGATGATGCATATTTCAAGGCTCTGGCAGGGATTTCACTGGAGAATTCCGTCTTTGTGGATTGCACTGCAAGTTCGGACATTTCGTACAAGTACATCAACCTTTTCAGACGCGGATATTCTGTCGTCGCCTGCAACAAAATCACGTTCTCGGCTCCGTATAAGCAATATTCCGCACTTAAGCAGTCTGCATTGGAGACAGGTGCTTCGCTCAAATATGAGACTACGGTCGGAGCGGCTCTGCCGATATTGAGTTCGGTGTCAAGGAGTGTCAATTCCGGAGATAAAATCCATTGCATACAGGCTGTCTTGAGCGGAACGATGAATTATATTTTCAGCACTTATTGCGGCGGACCTGAATGTGGCTCGGACTTGACGTTCGCCCAGGTCGTTAGAAATGCCCAGGATGCAGGTTACACTGAGCCTGATCCCCGTCTGGACATAAGCGGAAGGGATGTGCTCAGGAAGCTTCTCATATTGTCACGCGAAGCGGGTGCTCCTGTGGACGAGGCTGACGTTGAGATGAATCCGGTACTGTCTCCGGATTTCTTTGACGGAAAGGTTGATGTGTTCTATGAGATGCTGGAATCCAATGAGGCGTTGTTCTCCGCAAGGTACAAGCTTGCCGCAGAGAAGGGATGCCGTCAGCGTTTCATTGCAAAATTGCAGGAGGATCCGTCCTCGGTCAACGGTTACAAGGCAAGCATTGGTCTTGAGGATGTGCCTGAAGGGCATCCTCTGTACAATCTCAGCGGGACAGACAACGCCGCCATAATCACGACGGATTTCTATCCTTCACCTCTTGTGATACAGGGCGCAGGCGCCGGTGCGTTCCAGACGGCAAGCGGAATACTCAATGACATTTTGGAATAGGTTTTCGGGTGCACATCAGATGGATGTGTGCCCGATTTAGCTTTCTTGTGGGTGCAAAAAAGCCTTCCGGAGGAGAAGTTGGGACGGTGTTGTCCGGCAGATCGCCATTCTGCCGGACAAAATAGTGTTTGAGGCCCTTTTGTCCGGGCAAATCCTGTTTCCACGGACAAAATTATATTCCTGAGCCCAACAAGAGTTGACTCCAAGGCCGTTTTGCACGTGAGCACGTTTTTTTTAGCATATCGGTGATAATCTCTGCAAATATAAGAATATCAGCGAGTTGTAGGGATTTTATCCTACCAAATGTCCACCCCGCAATTCAGTATAATAGACAAAAATGGTTGGTGATTATGACATTTTTGGTTGGTGACGGCCGCTGCGAGGAGGGCCATTTTTCGGAGCCCACCGTAGCGGCGAGCCATAGCCGCCGAGCCTCGTAATGCGAGGCGGCGTTCACCTATTCCTTCTTCTTTTTCTGATCGTTGAAGAAGAGATACCATTTGATGAAGTTGTCTATTTTGAACTCGGCCAGGCCTCGGTGAGATCGTAGTTGGTCTTTTATATGCCCAAAGAAAGCTTCGAGTGCGTTAGTTGTTTTAGGAATTCCAGGATGCTCGATATGGGTGAACAAGTTTGGTAGAGCACGTTTTAGATGCACATAGGCTTTCCTTAAATCGTTGTGTGTGTAGTATTCTTGATGTGAGTACGTGACGACTCCCTTTTGAAATACATATTCCTCGTACTCTTCCACCCAGTTAGAATATTTGCTGAGCCACCATAGTTTGTCGTTATTTGTTCTGATGATGCTAAGATCATGTATCAGGTTCTTGAACAGTTTTGCTTCCGTGGAACGTGGCCTACGTGTGATTGATGCTAGACATTCCCGCTGGACATGGACGACGCAACGCTGCCTCGGCACATACGGGAATACGTACTGGACGGCGCGGATGATGTTATCTCCACCATCAGTGGTGATTCCAATGACATTGTATCCCAGACTTCTGATGTTGATTAAGTCCGAGGCTATCTCATCATCGTCCTCCTTCTTGGTGAAACGGTAGTATATGGTCCTTTTCAGATTTTCTGCCCGATATACGATGAGGCAATGGTCGTCAGAGTAATATGTCCCATCAATGAGAAGATATATGGGGAGAGATGTGTTCATCGTCCAAGAAGGTGATGTGTCCAGATATTCCTCGAACCATCGATGTAACTGGCGAGTGCTGAATCCACTTCTACCTGCTATCTCGTCTAAGGACATCCGGCCGGAAACCCACTTCTGAAACCAAACAAACCTATTAGATGCTGTAATGTCTTTGCGGCGAGCAGAAAAAAGATTACCGCATTCGTTACATTTGAACCTCTGTACTCTGTCGCGAGAACCCCACTTGATATTGTTTAAAGACCCGCATTTAGGGCACCTAAGACGCCGCCTTATTTTTGCTTTATCACTCATTAGATGAAAATGTTTTCATCTAATTTGCATAAAACTCAATAAAACAATAAATTACAGAGACTTTACCAACCGAAAATGTGGCGTGGTGGACATTTGGTAGGATAAAATCCCTACAACTCGCTGATATTCTTAT
>CAVKAQ010000069.1:0-12833 GCA_963654225.1 Butyricicoccaceae bacterium
GTACTGGAGTGAAATATACTTTGTAACTGTAGAATCGCTGCACAAACGGCGCGACGAAATTTGCCAGAACTACCGCGAACAAGCCCCATCCGAGCAACAAGAATACCGTGCAGAGGACTAGATAGACAGATTTTGAGAGGATTGCCGCAATGGAAGACTCCCTTATCATTCCGCTGCCTGTCAACAGGCTGGAATAATATGAGAAATAAATATTGAAATACGTTGAAAATGAGTAAAGCACCCAAATATACAGCGAATTCCTTATGCTTGTGAAACCATCTGTGAGATAGCCGACATACAAAGAGCCGAATGTCAGCATTACCGCAAGCGCCGCTACAGAAAGACGTCTGTAAACGAATCTTGCCGTGCTGATCAGCACTGAGAGCAGATGCCAGTCCACGCCCTCCCCTTTTTCTTCGAGCACGCCCTCTTTGCAAAGATGTCTCGCCCCGCTGTTGACATAAGTGAAGTTGCGGCCGAACTGCGGAGAGAATCCGAAATCCATCAGGCCGACTATCGAACTTACCGTAAGCATAAGGTAGTTCATACCCACCTCATCCTTGGTCAGAAGATGCAGTATAAGCGGCAATGTCACCAAACCAGTACCAATCTGGAAAATCTTGGCGACATAACTCCACGTTACATCCTTCCTTGTAATTTCGATACCCAAATCAGAATTATATGCAAATTATTTTCTTCAGCAGAGAGACGATGTTCTTGGACAGAATCTTACAGTTATACTGTCCTTCAAGTGCTCTGAAACGGTGACAATCCGTTCCTGTGAAGCTGTACCAGCCATTTTCAAGAATGCGCTCAGCCTTCTTCGCCACTTCTTCTCCATAAACGCCGAGAATCGACGGGAGATTAAGCTGCAGCTCGCATCCCATTTCCTTAAGACGTCTGTAGTCAGGCTCAGACATATATTGATACCTCTCAGGATGCGCTATGACCGGGGTGTAACCGGCAACTATAACGCTGTCTATCGTATCCCAAAGATTCATCGGAGGCGCCCAGGTAGATGTTTCTATCAGCAGCTTACCGTCACCGTGAGTCAGAAAATCGCGCTCTTTAAGACGCTCTAGAAAAAGGTTGTCAACCATATTTTCAGAGGCGAGTTTGAGCTCAATATCGCCCTTCCACGCATTCTGAAGCAATGCAAACTGAGCCTTCAAATCGGAGGTTTTGTTTGGAACATCCTCCATAATATGAGGCGTACACCATACAGTCCTTGTACCTGCCTGCTGGAGGAACTCCAATATCTTCAGTGAATCCTCCAAAGTTTTCACACCGTCATCTACACCGAACAGGATATGCGAATGATTGTCCACAAACCCTTCAAGCAGTCCTGACGATGCAAGAGATGATTTATTGTTGAAAAAACCGAACATCTTCATCAGGATTTATGACTGTGTGACGAACCCTCGGAATCTGAAACTTCCTCATCGTTGCCATAACCGTATCCGTAACCATAGCCATATCCGTAGCCGTACCCATAACCATAGTGACCGTAGCCGTAATGCTTTCCGCCATTCATATCGACTCCGTTAAGGATAAGTGCAAGATGCTTGTAAACACCGCTTTCGTAGCACTGCTCCAGAACCGGCAAAGCTCGTTTGTCGAACAGACCGGCGCGGATAACGAACACAGTGTAGTCTGCTGACTTTGCAATGATGGAGGTGTCGGCAACTATGTCAATAGGAGGACAGTCCATAAATATGTAGTCATAATGGCCTGAAAGTTCATCAAGCATCTTTGTAAACCTTTCTGAGACAAGCAGCTCGGCAGGATTAGGCGGAAGTGAACCGACAGATACAAGATCCAGATTGTCGCGAAGATGCTGTACTTCTGTCAATATATTGTCAATCTTGCCGTTCAGGTATGCTGAAATGCCGGTCTTGTTGCGGTCAAGAGCTTTGCCCAAAGTGGCCTTTCGGATATCGAGGTCAAGCAACAGGACTTTAGAGCCCTTGAGTGCAATAGTGGCCGCCATATTCATAATGACGAAAGTCTTGCCCGCATTCGGATTGAAGGACGTGACCATTATCTTGTGGCAGCCGGTCTTCTCGCTGACCATAAAGTCGAAGTTGGTTCTGAGGACTCTGAAAGCCTCGTTGACACCGTTTCGGCTACCTGCAGAGACAACGAACTTCGTATTCCTGTTGTCGCACATCTTCTTGCGCAGTCTGTTGAGAATGCCCGCTCCTACGCCGATCTGAGGTATTTCTGCAAGGAAAGGTATCTGCACAGCAGACAAATCCGAACGGTTCTTGACTCGGGTATCCAACTGGCTCAACATATAGAATACCGCGAACGGAATGCCTCCGCCGAGTACAAGTGCAATCAGGAGAATGATTTTCTTCTTCGGAGATACCGGATGATCCGAACCTGACGGTTTCATAATTACCCTGGTATTGCCGATATTCACAAGACTGGCAATCTCATTTTCCTCCCTCTTTTCGAGAAGGTAAACATAGAGGTCTTCCTTAATCTTCTGCTGGCGCTCAATTGAAAGGAGCTGAAGTTCCTGACCTGAAGCATTTGCTATACGGGCCATTATCGCATCCTCCTCAGATTCAACCTTGTCTGCCTGCAGTTTGAGAGTGGCGATAAGGTTGGAGATAGAGTTGTTGATTGCAGTACGCAATGAAGCGATGCTCTGGTTGAGGTCCGTAACAAGAGGGTTGTCTGCACTGCTCTCGTTCACAAGTCTGTCACGCTGAAGCACATAAGTGTTGTATTCCTTGATCTGCGTCTCCACTGTCGTGCTTGTCAAACCTGAATTTGCAGGAATGAGCGCATTGGCGTGAGACGGATCGTCAAGATACTCCTTAATGTATTTCGCTATCGCAAGCTGATTGTTGACTTCGAAAGACTTTGACTTATATTCTTTGGATTCGCTGAGATAGGCATCTGACAGCGCCTCCATATTTGTGATCTTATGCTCGGACTTGTATTCCTTCAAATCTTTCTCGACCCCACCGAGTTCCTTCTCGATGATGACGAGTCTGTCGTTGATAAATGAAGTTGTATTCCTTGCGGACCTGTTCTTGTTCTCAACCCACTGCTCATTGTAGATGTCTATAACTGTGTTCAATATGGCGTCGGCCCTGGACTTGAATTTGTCCTTGAATTCCAGAACGACTACAGTTGATTCTTTTCCAGACAATGAAACAGAAAGGTTTTCAGAATAGAGCTTTCCTAATTTGGAAGAATTTATCCAACTTATTGTCATCGGCTTCTTCCAGTCATCTACGAATACAGTAGGAGAAATTGAAAGTTGTCCGACAGGTGTATTCAATGTCTCGCGGAAATTTCCCTTGACTACGTCCTTGATTTTCTCCTTCTCGCCTGCGACAAAGAAATTCTTCATCACGAAAGAACTGTCACCTGAACGTGTCAATTCGAATGAAAATGCGGATGCAAGATTGTCGCCTTCTAGTTTGAGCGTTACTGGGGTATCCTCCAGCTTCTCTCTTGTGCGGAGAAACTGCTTCTCGACATAGATAGTCTCGAGGCCGAGACGCTTCACGACATCGCTCATCAGGTCTGGAGAGGAAAATGCCTCTATCTCGTTATATACGTTGGCCCCGGAACTGCGATACCTTGAGGCTATGCTTGAGAATGCTGCCAGGTCGCGAAGAGTGGAATTTTCGTTGCTGTCATCAATTATGACTTTCGATGAGCGGCTGAACACGGGAGCGGACCTGTACAGATAAACGCCCGCTACAAATACGCACAATATGACGCTTGCGACATACCACCACTTGTGCTCCCATATCATAGACCACAAGTCGGCAAGATTTATCATCTCGCCGTCCTCGTCATTCCTCGATGTATTAAATCTGTTTTCGATATTATCTGTAGCCATTTATATTTCGCTTAGAGGATTAATTATCGATAAATCTAATATAGAATCAATTGTGAAAATCAACTTAAATTTTATTATTGCAGTTGCTATTTCTCCTCCCACTAATTTTTTTTGCGGTTTGAGACCGCAATCCAAAGATTGGCAATAGTAACGCCGAACGAGCCCATTGACACCCAGAAGGATGCGGATTTGAGGCTGTTCTCGTTAATAGTGGATTGGCCAGCCCTCACCTTGTTAGGGTCAACCATCACGACGTCATTCTGCTGAAGATAGTATGCAGGAGAATTGAACAGATCCACTGACCTGATGTCCACGACATAGATGTTACGCTTGCCGTTAAGTTCCCTGATGACAGAAACCCTGTCACGGCGTCCGTAGATAGTAAGGTCACCTGCGAGGCTGAGCGCCTCCAGAAGCGTAATCTTGTCGCCGGAGATGCTGTATGTGCCCGGATGGGAGACTTCGCCCATAACTGAAATCTTGAAATTCAGGAACTCCACTGAGACCACAGGGTCCTTGATGAGATTGCGCGAAACAAGCTCTGTCTTGACTTTGTCAGCAACCTGCCAACGGGTAAGTCCCGCCACATTGATTTTACCTATGATCGGGAACTCGATATTTCCCTCATTGTCAACGGAATAACCTATCAGCCTGTTATAACCGCCTGTAGAAGAAGTCTCGGAACCGGCCTGGTAACTGACATTGGACAGGTTGAACATCGCGGACAATTCAGGATTACGGCTTGAAACGACGATTGAAATCATATCTTTAGGCTGAACGAGGATTCCGACCTCATCCTTCATCACCATTGTAGTATCCTTACGGGCGTCCTGGAAATAATTGATCTTCTTGTACGTCTTGTTGCCGCAAGAACCCAGCATCAACACCGTGAATATTATCGCCGCCATCGGCAGGAGACAACGTCTCATAGTTATGTACAGTCTTAATAAGTTAAAATCCAACAACTCTGAAAAAATCTCAGAAGCGTAATAACTCGCAAATATAGTCAAAATATCTCTAAAAACATTGGAAGCCGTTGAATCATAACAATTGACTAATCAAGAACAGCGCATCTGTGCATAGAGGAGTTATCTTGCAATTATTGCATTCGGCACACGTCTGGAGCCGCCGTGGTCAAAACGGTGATTGTCGTATGGATGATTCAGCACCCCGGTCTTGGATGTCCAGAGTGTAGATGACCCTCCGCCATCCAGGTTTATAGCATCGGAGAGGCCGAGGTATCGGGCCAAAGCCGCTGTTTCAGGTATTGTCATACCGTCAGCTTTGCCGGGAAAACGACCGTCAATGACTATAAACCAGTAATTTCCCTTGTCGTCTTTCCCGAACACTGTCCTCGGATGCCTGCGCTGAGTGAAACTCTTGTCTTCGGCAAAAGTTCTGAATTCGCCGTCCTGAAGCAATACCGGGCCGGAGGCCATAGCCGAATGATACTTTTTGCATAAGTTGTCATATTCTGCTGTATCACAAGGCATTATGGCAGCCTTTTTCCCATTTCCTTTTCTGAAGGCGACCACGCCGTCAACCCTGTAAAGTTCTTCCGGTGAAGTTCTCCAGTCTATATTGTGTCTGAGCGCATACAATGTAGTCGGGACCAGTTCTCTTACATTGAAATAGCTTCCGTTCAACGCCACTGTCGCGCCTTCACGGATGCCTATGGAATCTGTAGTCGTGCAGTTTTCCCTCATATAGCCGGCAAAATTTGTCTTGAATCTTGAAGCGGGCACACAGGCCACTGAGATGCACTGGTTACTGTTGAAAATCTGCACATTGGCCTGTCCGGCCTTCGCCCCTTTGCCAAGCTTTGTCCAATTCCAGTCAGCATTGACCAGCACAAGTGAATCTTTGGACGAATCATCAGAAGGATGTCCTCCGCAAATGCAAGTTGCGGACGAAGTCAATGCGAGGCATAGAAAGCCCAGCACCAGCGTCGAAGCTATTTTCAAAAAATGTCTGTCAGCCATAATCCAAATTTTGTTCAATTTACACCTTTGCAGATTCATTTCCAAAACTTCGATGCAATTCCGGAATCGCAGCGATTGCCTGACCAAGAACCGCATCATCAAGAATTCATTTCGGTAGTATTTTATTGAGGAGTTCCGGCAGGATTGTTAAATTTGCAGACGATAAACGACAGAACTATGCAGACTACACGTCCGACAATATATTTGTACACCGACGGAGCTTCCAGCGGCAATCCTGGCCCGGGAGGATATGGAATCGTGCTCAAATGTGCGAATTTGGAGAAAGAGATGAGCGGCGGATTCGCCAAAACTACCAACAACAGGATGGAGCTCCTTGCCGTGATTGTCGGACTGGAGGCCATCAAATGGCAGAACGCCAATGTGGAAATCTGGAGCGACTCCTCTTATGTCGTCAAAGCCATCAACGAAGGCTGGCTTCAGAATTGGGAGCGTAAGAATTTCGCAAAAGTCAAGAATCCGGACCTTTGGAAAAGGTTTCTCAACATCTACAGGCAGCATCACGTGACGTTCCACTGGCTAAAGGGCCACGCAGGGCATCCGGAAAACGAGAGATGCGACAGGCTGGCGGTTGACGCCGGTGCCGGAGCGGTATCCAGAGGTGAAATTTTGCCCGACGATATGGGGTATCTTGAAAGTAATGACTAGCGGCAGCGTCCTCCGCTCAAAATCGCAGGAAAAATTCGCTCCGGCCATCTGCCGCTTTTTGAAATATATGCAAGGCGGACAATCTAAAAGGGAAATCCTGCGCACGCGGGAGGATCATATTGTGCGGAATTTTTGCGGCCGATTAGTTATGTACGGAATTTTTCAGTAAATTTGGGAGATTAACTTTTCGACAAATTCTATGATAAACAATAAACTCACAGTCGGCATAACACAAGGTGACGGCAACGGCATCGGATACGAAGTAATAATCAAGGCATTGGCAGACGCCAGAATACTGGACGGATTCACGCCGGTAATCTACGGCTCTTCCAAGATATTCGGTTTCTACAGGAAACTCATCCACAATCTGGAACAGCTTGACACATACGTAATCAATTCTGCAAAAGAGGCTAAACCAAAGAAAATCAACATTCTGAACTGCCTCCCTGAGAATGTTTACGTAGAGCCCGGACAACCTTCTCCCGAATCCGCAAAATGCGCGATCACAGCACTTGAGAAGGCTGTAGAAGATCTCAAGAACGGCGGCATTGACGTGCTTGTCACAGGCCCTATCAACAAAAGGGCGATGACCAACGCCGGCTTCGGATTCACAGGCCACACGGAATACCTTAAACAGGAATTCGGAGTCAAAGACGTGGCTATGTTCATGATTAGCGGACAGTTGAAGATTGCAGTCGTGACAGGACATATTCCTCTGAAAGACGTAGTCTCCAGCATAACGACCGAGAAGATACTCAATAAGTTGCGTCTGATGAACGCATCCCTCAAGCGTGATTTCGGCGTCGGGACGCCTAAAATTGCAGTTCTCGGACTGAATCCGCATTGCGGAGACGACGGACTTCTCGGAGATGAAGAGGAAACAATCATCGCTCCGGCAGTCAAAGCCGCCAACGATGAAGGCATAATGGCATTCGGCCCATACTCCCCTGACGGATTCTTCGGCCTTGCAAATTACAGCAAGTTCGACGCGACATTGGCAATGTACCACGACCAGGGACTTGCCCCATTCAAGGCGCTCGATTTCGAGGACGGAGTAAACTTCACTGCCGGACTTCCGATTGTAAGGACATCGCCTGACCACGGCACCGCATTCTCTATGGCAGGACGTGACGAAGCAGACCCTATGTCTATGATGTCGTCAATTTACGCCGCCATTGACATATACAAACACAGAGTCGCATACGACAGGCTCGAAGCAGGAAAAATGCCGGAAAGGGAGTTGGAGAACACTCGTCCTGAACGTCCCGGAAGGCCTCAGATAGAATAATGCAGAATAACCCGGTTTCGGACATACAGTATCTGAAGGGAGTCGGCGAAAAAAGAGCCCGGCTCCTTGAGTCCGAATTGGGTGTTCATTCTGCGGAAGAGCTCATAAGGGTATATCCGTACAAATATATTGACCGCAGCACCATCCAGCCGATTGCCGGAATACAGACCGGGAACGCATACGTACAGATACGCGGGACCGTCATATCATCGACACTTCTGAACAAACTCGGCCAGTCCGTTGATCCGACCTCCGCCAAACCAGGCTCCATAAGCCGTTTAAGCGTAATCATCGCCGACGAAAGCGCCCAGATGGAGGTAGTATTCTTCAAAGGCATCAAATATATGCAGGCACGGCTGCAGCCGGGAAAGTCATTCATTTTCTTCGGAAAGCCGTCCATTTTCAACGGCAGAGTGAATATGGTGCATCCTGAAGTCGATGACATTGCATCCGGAAGTCCTGTTCCTACGGGAACGATGACAGGTGTGTATCCGTCCACGGAGAAGTTGAAGAACGCGGGAGTCACCGGAAAGGTGATGAACAAGATAATGGCATCTGCGCTCCAGTCTGCCGGAAACAGGATACAGGAGACATTGCCGGAGTACATTCTCAAGGAAAAGAATCTTGTACCTCTCGCCTACGCGCTGAACAACATCCATTTTCCGAAGGATATGTACGCGCTGAAAAAAGCGGAATACCGGCTCAAATTCGAGGAACTGTTTTATCTGCAGTTGTCGCTTCTAAAGCAAAAATTCATACGCAGCCGCAATGAAAACGGCATAATGATGCCTAAAGTCGGCGAAGCATTCAACAAATGCTACAGCGCTCTGCCATACAGTCTTACGAATGCGCAGAAACGTGTCATCAAGGAGATACGTTCCGATATGATGAGCGGGAAACAAATGAACAGACTGCTTCAGGGCGATGTGGGTTCAGGAAAAACAATGGTTGCCGTGCTCTCCGCACTCATAGCATACGGAAACGGATACCAGGCTTGCATTATGGCTCCTACGGAAGTGCTTGCAAGACAGCATTATGCAAACATCTGCAAGTATCTCAACGGCACAGGAGTGCAAGTATCCATTCTTACCGGCACGTCCAAGACAGCAGAACGGAGAACAATATTGGAAGACCTTGCCTCCGGCAAGACAGGCATAATCATAGGCACGCACGCGCTGATTGAAGACAATGTCGTTTTCAACAAACTCGGGCTCGCCATCATTGACGAACAGCACCGTTTCGGAGTTGACCAGAGAGCAAAACTATGGAACAAATGCGCTGACGGATTCGCACCGCATATTCTCGTTATGACAGCCACCCCGATTCCGAGGACATTGGCGATGACATTGTACGGAGACCTTGACGTATCAGTAATCGACGAGATGCCACCGGGCAGAAAACCAATCCAGACATTGCAGATTACCGAAAGGAAAAGGCTGTCGATGTACAATTTCATCAAAGAGCAGATTGCTCGCGGACATCAGGCATACATCGTCTATCCGATGATCTTCATCAACGAAAAGCTTGATTACAAGAACCTGGAAAGCGGCTATGAAGAAGTAGTGGAAGCATTTCCGTTTCCTCCTTACAAGGTCGCCATCGTGCACGGCCAGCAGAACGACGAAGACAAGTCGTTCAATATGAAAGCGTTCTCGGCAGGGCGTGCAAACATATTGGTTTCCACCACTGTAATAGAAGTAGGTGTGGACGTTCCGAATGCGACAGTGATGGTCATTGAAAGTCCCGAGAGATTCGGGCTAAGCCAGCTTCACCAGTTGAGAGGACGCGTAGGACGCGGAGGCGGAGATTCCTACTGCATACTGGTAAAGGGAAACAAAATCAGCAATGAATCCCAAAAGCGCATTGACCTGCTGTGTCAGACTGAAGACGGATTCGTGCTCGCGGAAGAAGATATGAAAATGAGAGGTCCGGGAGACCTCGAAGGCACACAGCAGAGCGGACTCCCTATTGAACTCTCAATTGCATCGCTGGCAAAAGACGGACAGATACTTTCCGACGCAAGGGAATATGCAATGAAGATACTTGAAAGCGACCCGGATCTTTCGCAAAGCAGAAACGTATTGCTTGCATCTGAGCTCCGCAAGGACAAATATTACACTCAAGATTACAGCAAGATCAGTTAATGAAATTTCACAATAATATGGACTTAATACGAAAAGGCGGCTTGGCCGCATTGACAATCAGCGCATTAATGACAATGAACTGTACAAATGAAAATCAGTCCGCCGGCTATATAGGACCGGCTCAGATTGAGATTAAAGACGGGAAGATGACTCCGGAAGCACTGCTTGCATTCGGGCGCTTGTCAGACCCGCAACTGTCTCCTGACGGAAAGACTATCCTTTACGGAGTAAGCTACATCTCGCTCGATGAAAACCGCAGTTGCAGAAATTTATATTTGGTCAACGCGGACGGCACAGCTCCGCGCCAGCTCACTCGCGAAGGCAAGAGCATAAGCTGCGCGAAATGGATTGACGGCGGCAAGGGAATCGCCTACATACAGGGCGGACAGATTTGGAAAGCGACGGTGCGAGGATTTTCCGGCAATACTCCTAAACTTGTCAAGAAGGTGAAACTCAGCGATGTACCGGAAGGAATCAGCGAATTCAAACTTTCTCCGGACGGCACCAAAGTTATGTATGTAAGCACAGTGCACAGCAAGGTCCAGACTCCATCCGACTCTGATCCGAAACTTGACAAGGCGACCGCATACTCGACTGAAGACCTGATGTACAGACATTGGGATCATTGGGTTACGGAACTGCCGCACACATACATAGCGGACTTCAAGGAAGGCATCACGAGAGACGTCAGCACCGACATTCTCGCCACGGAGAAAGACCTGTTTGAGTTGCCGATAGAGCCGTTCAGCGGACTGGAACAGCTTGACTGGACTCCTGACTGCAAATACATCGCATACTCCTGCAAGAAACTGTCCGGCAAAGAATATGCTTTCAGCACCAATACCGAAATATATATCTATAATGTTGCGACTGCAGAATGTACTGTAATTCCTATGGGCGGCGGTTATGATACGGACCCGAGATTCAGCCCGGACGGAAAGCATATTGCCTGGCTCAGTATGAGAAGGGACGGATACGAGGCTGACAAGGTAAGACTTATGGCGGCAGATTTCGCCAATGGCAATGTCACTTCTATACGCGACTTGACTGAGTCATTCAAATACAACGCTGCAGGCCCGATTTGGGATGATGACTCTGAAAGCATATATTTCAACGCGTTGGCAGAAGGTCTTCAGGGTATCTTCAAGTCCAATCTTTCAGGAGACATTAGCAGAATCACTCCGGAAGACAAATGGTGCGACTATGATTCTCCTTTCGCTGTCGTGAAATCCGATGCCGAAACAGAACTGCTCGCGTCCTGGTGCAGTATGGACTTCCCTACCGAACTTGTCAGAGTCAACGCGGCTGACGGAAAATCAAAGCAGATTTCGCACACCAATGCTGAACTTCTTGACAAACTTGAGCCTCACGATATGGAAGCGAGAATGGTCAAGACCGTTGACGGCAAGGATATGCTGACCTGGGTGCTTTATCCGCCAAAGTTTGATTCGACCAAGGTCTATCCGTCAATCCTTATATGCCTTGGCGGCCCTCAGGGCACGAACAGCCAATCCTGGTCATACAGA
Source organism: Butyricicoccaceae bacterium (assembly GCA_963654225.1). Lineage (GTDB taxonomy): Bacteria > Bacteroidota > Bacteroidia > Bacteroidales > UBA932 > Cryptobacteroides. Next base: position 11,475 of record CAVKAQ010000069.1, read on the forward strand.
TGGAATTACAGGCTTATGGCGGCGCAAGGCTATGTGGTCGTGCTGCCTAACAGACGCGGAACTACGGCATTCGGTCAGGACTGGTGCGAACAGATTTCCGGCGACTATTCCGGCCTCAATATGCAGGACTATCTCTGCGCCGCACGCGAACTTAAGGCAGAGCCTTATATCGGCAAAATGGCTGCCTGCGGAGCAAGCTACGGCGGCTATTCAGTATATTATCTCGCTGGCATTCACGATGATGTATTCGACTGTTTCATCGCGCACGCCGGAATATTCGATGAGAAATATATGTATTATGAGACCGAGGAAATGTGGTTCTGCAACTGGGACAACGGCGGTCTTACCGAATATGCCTATACTCCGGGACAGGTAGGCCCTGCAGGTGACGGCAAGACTTTCGGCGGTATGCAGCAGGCCGGCTCGCCGTGGAGTTCAAGCACAAAAGCCAAATGGCATTATACGCACAGTCCGGCAGACAATGTAACCAAATGGCACACCCCTATTCTCTGCATCCACGGGGGTATGGACTTCCGTATTCCTTACGACCAAGGAATGGCTGCATTCAATGCGGCCCAGATGATGGGTGTTCCGTCCAAACTGATTGTATTCCCTGACGAATGTCACTGGATTTTGAAGCCACAAAATGCCCTCTACTGGCATCGCGAGTACTTCGACTGGCTTGACCGCTGGTGCAAAGAATAAGCACATCGACTTTTACATCCTCTAGCCCTCAAACCGCTTTGTAATGGCGATTTGAGGGCATTAATATACAGAAAAAAAGTGGCTGACTGGAGATTTCCAATCAGCCGCTTCGTTAGTTTACTATCTAGTTACTATGCAGTGGTTGAATAAAAAGATGAGATACAAGGCTCTCGACGCGCCCAACACCGGAGCAACCTCGAGGTTGTGAGGATTTGGGCAAGGAGAACAACGCCGTAGGTCGCTTTTTATTCAACTACTACTTTATTTGCCGGCAAGACGCTTATATGATTCCAGACGAATCTTCGCAAATTCCTCAGTCTTCTGGAGGAGTTCTTCTGCTCTCTCAGGGAAGAGTTTGTAGAGAGATGCGAAACGCACCTCACCCTTCAGGAAGCCCTGGAACTTGCTCCAGTCCGGTTCTTTACTGTCAAGAGAGAACGGATTCTTGTCTGTTCCTTCGAGAGTAGGGTTGAATCTGTAAAGATGCCAGTAACCGCACTCTACTGCAAGTTTCTCCTCTTTCTGGCTCAAGCCCATACCGGCCTTAAGACCGTGGTTGATACAAGGAGCGTAAGCGATGATGAGTGAAGGTCCGTCGTAAGCCTCAGCCTCTTTGATTGCATTGAGGTACTGAACTGGGCTTGCACCCATAGC
>CAVKAQ010000070.1:0-12634 GCA_963654225.1 Butyricicoccaceae bacterium
CTAATCACAGGCTGTCCTAAAAAGGGGAAGTTCACATTTTTAGGGAAGGCTACAAAAAGGGGAAGTTCACACATGGAACAGGTCTGAATTCATATAAATTCGACTTGGTAACACTTGACGGAACGTAACAACAAAACAGATTATTTCCATAAAGGTCAATTTTCGCAAACCATTCCGAGAAAAGATATTCTCCTAAAGGATTCACGAGATTATAGAAACCACCAAGCTGCACTTTAGCATATAGTCCCAACGAAAAATTATCTATATCATCAAACCAATTATCTATTAGAAATGAATATTTTTCATCTTCATACTTTATAAAAGCTTTTCTAACAATGATTGTTCTTTTAGAATAAACCAAGTCACCATCCTCATCTCTATAAGAGTATTCTTCTTCCTTCGTTTCAACCAATATAAACAAATTAGGATATGGTGTCTGATATAAATTCTCGTCACAAATTTTTCCATCTTGAAAGTCAGAAATATATTGTTCGTTAGTTTTCGCTACGTTATTTACTGGTTTCATCTCTATTAACTGATTTGTAGTGACAGTTGAATTATTCAAGCGACTGAGCAGATTTTAAAGCATCTCTAGCCATTTCTTCGACATCTGGAAACATAGATTCCTGACGCACTTCATTTTTTGCTAATTTTTCAAGGATAAAAGGAGCCAAGGATTTATGAATATCAACACAATGAATCATACCGGTCATCGTTTCATTTTCTTCCAACGGCTTCAAATATGAATCAGGCAGATAATGTATAAAACAACCATCTTGCGCCACAAGGTTCAAATTCGCAATTCTTACAGTCTCAATAAAAATGTATAATGATATATTCTTAAACTTCTTATATGCTGAATCAGATTTATTTTTAAATAATGATTTTGCCGCACTTTGCAGCTCCTCCTTGAACTGTTCTAACAAACGCTTGTCGTATTTTGATTTATTGCTAGTATCAATAAAGCCTAGTTTAATTTTAGACAAGCACGAATCATCTAGTCCATTATCCCATTTAATAAACTTGAGAAGCTCTTTCAATAACAAATCTTTGCCTCCCACAATATCACCGAACCTATGTTGTATTTCAACATCCCGATTCAACATATTCACATAGCCATTCTCATATTTTTGCAAAACATTTGGGATCTTCTTTTGTGACTCTTTGTCAATCCAATATATTGAGAAAAAATTATCAATGCCATTTACATAAGAAGGCGAATATTGAACATTGTGTACTGCCATCCATAGAGCAGTTTTACAGTCTCTCGTAAAATCAATAAGAGTTGTTGCAGCACCATAATGCTGAAGAAAACTCAAGTAGATAAAATCTGTAATAGGAACACCCAATGCTTCGTAATATTTTTTCAACAAGCCATCTATAGATTCCTCTAGAGCATCTATTTCTCGTCTAATAAACCCTCCCATATCATCGCCAAAAACTTTTCCATAAAGAAACGCCCGTTGACAAGATGAAATAATTTTCCACTTGGCTTCACTTACCCCGCGAAAGATTGTTAAGTCTCCAAAATTCGATTTTCCGCCCAAATCATCACCGAAGAAAGAGGTGACTTGAGACTTTGTCGTAATTTGTTTTATTCCTTCATATAGGAATTTTTCGCATTTACCCTCGAGGTCATTATATTCGCGCTGATATTGTAACATATTCAGTTCTAGTTAATAGCATTGTAAATATACCTCCCCCCCCCCACGAAAATCCAAATTCATTTTTATTCATTTTGGACCTCACAAGGAGTCTCAAAAGGTTTGCTCAAGGTTAGTCGAAGAATGTAATTCTACTGATGAATCACAGACGATTGACCAGACTGCAGGCAATGATAATGGCGGCCAAAGCGACTGACCTACCCTGAGAATGGTTGACACTTTCGCAAAGGAGCCTAGCTGTTGCCGGACTTCAATTATCTCGCTAATCGAAAAAAGTGTCACTTAGTGACAGAGTTTTCGATTAGAACAAGGAACACGACCTCGGATTTAAATGGCATTTCAGGCTTACTCCAGAATCCATTTCCAAATAGGCATTATGTCTATCTGCAGGCCGTCGCATTCAATGTGTCCCTCATCTTCATAGGTTATTATCATTGCCTTGTCAAGGGGATGAAAGGAATGCAAGGCTGCCAGAGCCTTGACTTCACGATTCATCGTCTCTTTGTCACTCATCCGATAACAGGCCTGGAATGCAAGATTTTCCGACGGCACATAGAAATCAACCTCTATATTGCGGTTGTAATAGTACAATTCGTCAGAGTATTTTTTGCTGAGTTTTATTGCGCACAAGTTTTCCAACAGCGGCGACTCGGAATTGCTGAGGAACAGATGAAGAAGCCCGTTGTCGACTAAGTAGTGCTTTTTCACAGTTTCTTTCTCCACCAGCTTCGAAGCGTAGTTATCTATTGAAATCAACAGGCAAGCCTCCTGAAGATAACGGACATATTCCATTATTGCTGAAACGCTGCTCGGCGTCCCTGTCGATTTGACAAGATTGCAGAGACGATTCAGAGAACACGGCTGCATCACGCTTTCCGCCAGACGGCGCACACACAACCGCAGAGCATCTTCATTCTTTATCTTATGTCTTACAATCAAATCATTGAGAAATATGCGGTTATACAGACTGTTGAGCCAGACTCTTTTTTCCTGGAAATTCACCAATTCAGGAAAACCTCCCCATTCAAAATATGTACGGAACAATCTCTGAAGTTTGTCAGCCTGACGCCCATATCGCCACCCGTCAGCCGGTTTTTCTCCAACAGCCTTCAGATATTCACTGAAAGAATACGGGAACACTTTGACATCCAGAAATCTGCCACCAAGAACCGTCTCAACGTCCCTCCCCAACATCTTTGCATTGCTTCCTGTCACATATACCCTGTATTTCAAGTTGGCGAGCCTGCGTGCGAAATTCCCCCAACCATCAACATTCTGAATTTCATCAAAGAAAAACACCGGATGCCCAGCACGGAGACTATGATAAGCCTGAAGTATAAGGTCAAAGTCATCCGCTGTCATACCCAACAACCTCTCATCATCGAAATTTATGTAAACGACATCCTCCAATCTAGTTCCCTGCTTCAGCATCTGCTGAATCCTTTGGTAAAGCAGATATGATTTTCCCGCCTGCCTGACACCAACAAAGACGTAATTCCCGTTTTCTTCCAGAACAACGGGACGCTCAACCAGCTGGATATCACCTATATATTCCTGATTTTCAGATATGATACCTCGTAACAGTTCCTTATCCATTTACCTTTGTTTTCGCAAAAATAAAAAATTTATTCTGTGGTGCAAAACAAAATCGGGCATATTTATTCGCCACTACCGAATAGATTTCTATGATTTTATTCTCTACCGGCGAATAAAATCATCCTCTATCCGCAAAGACGCCCAGTTAACTGCATCGACTTGAACTTCACTGAGAATGGTTGACATTTTAGAGGTTGTTTAAAGGGGAAAATTGACGATGACGAATGGCCAGATGCGGTGCATAATAAGCATAAAAAAATCTCTTATTTTGACATTTTCTTATAAGTGGTTGAATATAAGAAATATACGAATGTAAAATAAGAATCAAGACAATAGTTATCCTGAGGCAAAACCATACACTGTTTCAAAAAGTGTGTCCGGAAATGACATCACGGACTCATTAGTCACAAAAAAACAGTTGACCGTCGATGGGCGGCCAACTGTTGTGCTTTAAAATGTATCTTCGCCGACTAACAAGCCGGTCAAAATGATTCTAGACCATAAGGGCTCCGACGAGGGAGAGGATGGCATAGAACTCAGGGAATGCGGCGTAAATCATCGTATTGGTGAGGACATCGTGTCCCTGTGAGATGCCTACGATACCGTTGGCACAAATCTGGCCCTGACGGATTGCAGAAATCATACATACAAGACCTACAGCGAGACCGACACCGAAAAGGAGCGGACCCTGCTCTGAGAAATCGCGGCCCATCCACATAAGGAAGGCTACGAATCCGTAAAGTCCCTGTGTTGCAGGCAAAGCGGAAAGCACCATATAGTTGGCAGACTTTTCAGGAGCCTTCTTGAGTGCGCCTTCAGCCGCATTGCCTGCGATTGTTGTTCCGATACTACTTCCGATTCCGGCGAGACCGAGCATCAGTCCGAAGCCGAGATATCCAAGAATTTCGTTCATAATGTTTTAAATTTTATGTTTATTTATTATTTGTCAATGGGTTATAAGCCACGCCCTTGCCTTCGTAGCCGGAATTTTTGAAATACTCGACGAATGTCAGACGCAGAGGATGCACGAACGCTCCGAGGCAGGACATCGCAAGATTCAAAGTGTGGCCAAACAGTATGATTACGGCAAAAGCGATATAGTTGGCGACAATCGGCATTCCGTCAAAAGCCATATAGGCGAGATTGTTGAACGCACCGCCCAACATACCGCCGGCAAGACCGAGCGCATACAGACGTATATAACTGAGCACATCGCCGAGGAGTCCGGTCACCATATTGTAAGTATCCCAGATGCCCGCACCGATATTGATGAGAGGGTTGCGTCCCGGAGTATTGAACACATATATTCCCAATCCCGAGATCACGCCGACTACTATGACTATCCATTTCGTAACATTCTCGTCAATGACACCGGCAAGCGCAAGACCTGCAGTCACAAGACCGCCAAGTATGAGTATCAGCCAAGCCCAGGTGCTTATGGTCGTCTTCAAGCCGAAACGCTTGGTGAAACCGACAGCCTTGACAATCATTGCGAGGCATATATGCACTACACCTATGCCGATTGCCAATACCATCTGGGCATCGTACCCTGCCACCTTGCCTGTTATCATACAACTCTTCAGCCAGTCAGGAACCCAGGATGCTCCTGCCAGAGATATTCCGAAGAAAGTTCCCAATATGGTTCCCACGACCAAGGTGCCGACTCCTAGCGTAGTAACCAACGGAGCCATAGACTTCATCGAAGGCATATATTTCTTCATCAGCAATCCTATGATAATGAGCAGAATACCATATCCGGCATCACCCATACACATTGAGAAGAACAGCAGGAAGAACGGTCCGAGAATAGGAGTCGGGTCAAATTCGCTGTAAACAGGCATTCCGTACATCCCCGTAAGCACCTCGAACATACTGATAAACTTGTTGTTGCGGAGCTTTATCGGCGGATTGTCCTCTTCCACAGCCTCTTCCTTGAACCAGTAAATGTCCATCTTGTCGAACTCTGCGGAAAGCCGGGCATCCTCAGTTGTAGGCGCAAACCCGACAAATGCGGTAATCATATTCTCCGAGCTCTTTTCTCCGGCTGAACCAGCTAAATAAAGATCCAGATCACCGCGAAGTTTGTCATATTCCGACTTCAGTTCGCCAATAGAGTGCTTTGCAGCCAGCATTACGGCCTTTTCGGAAACAAGTTCTTCTTCTATCCGCTTTATGGTTTTCTCGCTGTCCTGCCAATCGCCCTGCGGCCTCTGGATTTCAGAGAAAGGAAAAGAATATTCTTCCGAAGCCTGTGTAATTATGACGAACAGCACATTGCCTCCCGCAGTATTGATAACCTGCAGAGCATAATTTTCAGCCCAAGACTGGTCGAATTTCTTTTCTGGAACAGTATAGAAATGCAACTTGAAACCGGCAGATTCCAGCTCCTCAATACGCTTTGCGTCGAACGTTCCCCAGTGAAGCCTGATCTCTTTTTCTTTAACAGCCGTTCTCAACTCCGCCTTAAGAGAATCGATGGAATCGACTGCCTTCTCCACCGCCTTGATTTTCGCATCGCTACCGGATTCAAAAATCAGTGACGATGCGGCCGATTCGATCTCGGAGTAATCTTTGTCCTCGCTGTAATCGACATTCTCGACCACATTCAAGATCCTCTTGGTCTCCGAGATTTTCTCCAGCATAGAAGAAGACTTCTCATCGACAGGCTTGACGGACCTCGTTATATCAACGACGCCGAGCTGTCGTACATCTTCAAGGAACTTCTCCTGATCTCCTGAAAGCAGGACAAAGGAGTATTTGGTCATAGGACTAATCATTCTGCAGCTCCTCCATAGCTTCTTCCTCTTCGTGGCGACTCTTAACTATCTTGGATGACGCCTTAGTCAGGTTCTCGTCATCCTCCATATATCTTTTAATTTTTCTGATAGCCTCCTGATAGCCAGGAATCTGGACTTTCTCATAAAGATTGACCTTCTGAGTAGTCTTCTTCCTCTGCCAGTCCAATATACGACTCTTCTCCTGATAAACTTCGGACTCGATGCCTAGGCGTGTCATCTCCTTCAGTATCGCCACTCCGTCCGCATACCAGGCAGGTTTGACGAAAGCGTTGAAAGGATGTATCTCGTAATGAATCTCTTTCAGTTCAGGCGTTTTCACCCCGGCGAGCTTGACCGTCACCAAATCCACATCTGTTATGGAAATAAGATTCGGCTCAAACTCATTCCACAATCCGGCCAGATAGTCGTATTTCTTCATCGAGGCATTCAGTTCCTCAATAAGTTTCACCGAACGTTCCTTGGCTTTGCGGACCTCGAGGCGCAGCGCTGACTCCTTGTTCTGCAACGTAGGGAGTGCCTTCTGACGCATCTTCAGCTGCTTGCCGAGATTGTTCAGGGATGTCTTATTGTATTGGAATTTTATTGCCATATTCAGTTTACGTTATAATGATGAGGCTTACGCTTTCCAATATTTGTCAATCAAAGCCTGCTTGATACCGGTTTCCGCCTTTGAGAAATACTTGCTGAACAGTTCCCATGCAGTGTCAAGCATCTCAGTAATGGAGATATTCACATCGATGGAAAGCAGTCTTGTAGCATATTCCTTGGCATATTCCAGGCAACGGTGATCGTAATCGCTCAAATCAAATCCGTTCTCAAGCTTGGTCTTGGCATTCTGCGCATCCGCATACAGACGCACACCGGCATTCATAACCTGGCTGTGGTCTTCGCGAGTCTTCTTTCCCTGCACGAGCTGTTTCAGACGTGAAAGTGAACGGAACGGGTCGATAATCACCTTTCCGGAGTCCGCATCAGCACGAAGATATAGCTGACCTTCAGTAATATAACCGGTATTATCCGGAATCGCGTGAGTAATGTCTCCGTCGTTCAAAGTCGTCACCGCAATGATGGTGATTGAACCGCCTTCAGGAAGCTGCACCGCCTTCTCGTAGATCTTCGCAAGATCCGAGTAGAGAGAACCCGGCATAGAATCCTTTGAAGGAATCTGGTCCATACGGTTGGACACAATACTGAGCGCATCGGCATACAGAGTCATATCTGTCAGCAGGACAAGCACTTTCTCATTCTTGTCAACAGCGAAATATTCGGCTGCGGCCAATGTCATATCAGGTATCAGAAGCCGCTCTACAGGAGGTTCCTCCGTAGTGTTCACGAAACAGATGATTTTATCCAATGCACCTGCAGACTCGAATGCGTGCCTGAAGAAAAGATAGTCATCATTGGTCAGCCCCATTCCGCCAAGGATAATCTTATCCACATCCGCACGAAGCGCAACATCTGCCATAACCTGGTTGTATGGCTGGTCGGAATCCGCGAAGAACGGAATTTTCTGACCGGACACGATTGTATTGTTAAGGTCGATGCCGGCAATACCCGTAGGTATCAGTTCAGACGGTTGACGTCTCTTGTATGGGTTCACTGAAGGTCCGCCAATCTCGCGTTCCTCACCCTCAACTTCAGGGCCGCCGTCGATAGGCTTTCCGTAAGCATTGAAGAAACGTCCGGAAAGCTGTTCGCTGACCTTCAATGTAGGAGGCGCTCCGAGGAATGATACTTCGGCATTGGTCGGAATGCCTTCAGTACCGGAGAAAACCTGCAGCGTGACAGCGTCTCCTTTGGTTTTTACGACCTGAGCCAGACGTCCTCCGACAGTTGCCAGCTCATCGTTGGCGACACCTGACGCCTTAAGCGAAACAGTCGCCTTGGTGATTGAATCCAGCTGTGTATATGTTCTTTGAAAAACTTTATTTGCCATTTTCTTCCAGAAGTTTTGAAAGTTTTGCCCTATAATTCTCGAAAGCCTCGCTATTGAACTCAGAGTAGTTCATCTGCCTCAAGACATTGATCATTTCCTTGAAGAAATTGCGGCACTGTTCGAAATCATCGAATTTGAATTTCCTGTCGCATATATCGAGGATGAGATTCAACATATATTTCTGGCGTTCAAGAGGACAGAGTGCATCGACAGCGTCGAATGCGTCCTGCTGCAGGAACACGAAGTCCAAAAGCTCTGATTTCCAGAACGTTTCGTGATAGCTCATCGGAACGCCGTCATCACCGAGAATGTTTATCTGCTCAGATGCGTCACGCCCCTGACGGATGATATTCTTTGCCTTGGACACCTTATCCGCCCAGCCCTTTTCCATCTTGGCATCAAGGAATTCTCGGATTTCAGGATATTCCAAATATTTTGAATATGAATCAATCGGATTGACAGAAGGATATCTCTTCTGGTCTGCACGGCTCTGTTCCAATGCGTAGAAACATCTGGCTGCCTTCTTTGTCGATTCGGTCACAGGCTCCTTGAGGTTACCGCCCGCAGGAGATACAGTTCCAAGGAAAGTCACAGCGCCGGTCTGACCATTGTTCAACACGACCATTCCGGCACGTGCATAGAAGTTGGAAATGATCGCAGAAAGGTCAACCGGGAATGCGTCTGCACCCGGAAGTTCCTCCATACGGTTACTCATTTCCCTCAACGCCTGAGCCCAACGCGATGTAGAGTCGGCAAGAAGCAGACACTTGAGCCCCATCGCGCGGTAATACTCGCAAATGGTCATCGCCGTATAAACTGAAGCCTCACGGGCCGCTACCGGCATATTCGATGTATTACATATAATGGTGGTACGCTCCATCAAGTGACGGCCGGTATGCGGGTCTATCAATTCAGGGAATTCAGTGAAAATCTCCACAACCTCGTTGGCACGTTCACCGCAGGCCGCCATAACAATCACATCAGCATCGCCCTGCTTGGCAATTGCGTGCTGCAGCACCGTCTTGCCACAACCGAAAGGTCCCGGGATGAAGCCTGTACCGCCCTCAGCGATAGGATTCAGAGTATCAATCACTCTGACGCCCGTCTCCATAATCTTGTCCGGACGCGGCTTTTCCCTGTATGCCTTGACAGCTACCTTCACAGGCCATTTCTGGACCATAGTGACCGCTACATCTTCGCCGTCTTCACCCGTAAGCACAGCAACCGTGTGGTCGATATTGTATTGCCCTGCAGCCTCAATGCTTTTCACAGTGAACGTTCCCTTCAATGCAAACGGCACCATAATCTTGTGGGGCAGCCACCCTTCCTTGACTTCTCCAAGCCAGTCAGCGGCAACCACAGTGTCGCCGGGTTTAGCCAGCGGAGTGAAATCCCAAAGCTTCTCGTGGTCCAACGGCTCTGTATATTCACCGCGCTTCAGGAACACGCTCTCCATAGTCGCCAGGTTATTCTGCAGACCGTCATACACGCTGGAAAGCAGTCCAGGTCCCAAAGAAATTTCAAGCATTCTGCCTTCGAATTCAACAGAATCCCCATTCTTCAGGCCTCGCGTGCTCTCGAAAACCTGAACGGAAACATTCTTGCCCTTGACTTTGATGACTTCGGCAAGCAATTTTGTTTCGCCTAGGGTAATATAACAAAGCTCATTCTCCGCCACAGGTCCATCGACCTCAACCGTGACAAGGTTTGAGACTATGCCCGTTACCTTTCCTTTTGTTTTCATCTATAGTAATTTTTTAATATTCAACCTATTGTCGTTATTGTCAAAATGGCACATCAGGCGTCAACTGACGGCCTTGTCCGCAGCCTCACGTATCCCGGTATAAGAGCCTCTCACCTCATTTACCAGACGTGCGAACATTTCCTTACCGGACTCAGGGTCAAGATTGAGCCATCTTGACACTATATGAAGTTTTGCGATGAAGCCCAAAATCACATCAATATCAAAATTGTGGAACGTAGTCAGTTCATCGGCCTTGACCCACATCAGACCGTCCAGGCCACGTTCCCGCTCCAGGATGTCATTCGTATTCAAAATTGTGTCAAGTTTCTGAGACTCATCGAAATCCTCCTGCAAATCCATAAAAATGTCGGTGTCAGCAGGACGTCCCAACGCCTTGTTCAGATAGCGGACTTTGGCATTGCGGACCTGAAGGTCAAAACGGAAATATCTGCGAAGGAACCTGTTTCTGAGTTTGAACACATTCTGGTAGAAATCCTCGTTCAACTGATCATCCTGATATCCCTCCAAGAGGATGTCTATCAGTTTATTATCAATAGCGCCGCACTGTTCTCTGATATCGCGAAGGATAGAGTCGACAGTTTCATTGTCTGCTCCTTTCCAATCAGGACCGATATCCGGCAAGCCCGCTATTATATATTCGTAATTGTGCATAGGGATTCTATTCGCCAAAGAGCAACTTCCTTGTAGCCGGACGGAGATATTCGCTGATCAATTCTTTGAATGTCTCGTCTGTAAGGCTTATGAAATAGCTGCCGTCCTTAGGTCCGATTTTGAAGCCGCCGGATATCTTCTTGGAGAACTCCGCATTGACACCGCCCTTGAGGATTGATGTCAACTCGTTTTTAACGAATGGCTCAAGTGCAGATTTGAGAGACTCCGGGAGGACAAGATTAAGGTCCACAGCCTCATCGGCGCTGAATTTCTCCGCTACAGACTTGATAATTTCTTTAACAAAGGTCTCATCCGAAAGAGCCTTATCTACAGCAGAATCCGAAGCCTTGAACACTATGAGATTCTCGATATCTTTTCGTGTAGCCTGAACGCTCTGGCCAGCAGCCATTTTGAGATCTCCGGAAACTTTCACCTTATAATCTGCGGCCTCTTTCTCAGCCTTAGCCTTGATGTCAGCAGCTTCCTTTTCCGCAGCCGCTACTATGGACGCAGCCTCTTCACGTGCTTTTGCCAGAAAAGCCTCCCCTTCGGTCTTACCTTTTGACAGTCCTTCATTGTAAAGTTTGTCTGTCAATTCCTGTAGTTTGTTTTCCATATATTATTTTATCGTTTTATTCCAAAGTCTAACAAAATTACAAAATTCAGACCTATTATCCAATGTTTTTGTCACCTTCCGAACGAAAGAACATCTTTAGCGAACAAATGGAACATCTTACCGAATAAAATGATTTACCGGATAAATCCTATTTCATAGCAAAAGTAAACTGCTTTCGCACCGAAACGACTGAGAAAATTTCTTTCAGTTTGAATCCACCTTGCTGAAGCCGCGAAAAATCTCTAACTTTAGAAGTTTGAAACTTCAAAGAGAGCTAATATAAACGTGAGAGGCATATCTTAAGACTTCTTGCGACAAAAAATTGAACAGAACATAAAATTTCATTGATATGGACAACAGAAACGACATCAAGCAATACATCGAGGAGAACAAGGAAAGATTCTTCAGCGAATTATTCTCACTTATGCGCATTCCTTCAGTGAGCGCCAAGCCGGAGAACAAGCCGGATATGCAGCGATGCGCCGAAAGATATGCGGAACTGCTCAAAGAAGCGGGCGCAGATGAGGCAGGCGTATTCAAGACTGCTGGCAACCCTGTCGTATTCGGTCAGAAAATCATAAATCCCGAGTTCAAGACCGTGCTCGTTTATGGGCATTACGATGTGCAACCCGCCGAGCCACTTGAGAAGTGGAATTCCGATCCGTTCGAGCCGGAGATTCACGACGGAGCAATCTGGGGACGTGGAGCCAACGACGATAAAGGACAGACATTCATGCACGTAAAGGCGTTCGAATATCTTTTAAGAAAGGGGCTGTTGCGGCACAATGTCAAATTCATATTCGAAGGAGAAGAGGAAATCGGCAGCGCGAGTCTCCCTGCTTGGGTGGAAGAGAACAAGGAAAGACTCAAATGCGATGTCATCCTGGTATCTGACACGACAATGATTTCGGATAAAATTCCTTCAATCAACTGCGGAATGCGCGGAGTCACATACTTGCAGGTCAATGTGAAAGGGCCGGACAAAGATTTGCACTCCGGGCATTACGGCGGAGCGGTAGCAAATCCTATCAACACTCTGTGCGATATGATTTCGTCATTGATTGACAAGGACGGAAGGGTAACTATACCGGGATTCTACGACGATGTGGTGGAGGTCTCTGCCGAAGACAGAGCCGAATTGGCCAAGGCTCCGTTCGATATGGAGGAATATAAGCAGAGCATCGGCATCGATGAGGTCAAGGGTGAAAAGGGATTCACTACGCTGGAGAGGACTGCAATACGTCCTTGCCTTGATGTGTGCGGTATCTGGGGCGGATATACCGGAGCAGGAAGCAAGACTGTGCTGCCGTCCGAGGCTCACGCAAAGGTTTCAATGCGAATAGTGCCAAACCAGAACGCAGATAAAATCATAGACTTAGCGGCAAAGCATATTCTTTCGATTGCACCTCCTTATGTTCACGTCACCGTGGACAAGATGGAGGCCGGCAACGGATTCCTGATTCCGATAACGTCGTCCGCGTACAAGGCGGCATCTAAGGCTATGGCTGAAGTCTATGGCATAGAGCCTGTGCCTAGCCGTGGAGGCGGAAGCATCTGCGTTCTCGCTGATATGCGCAATATTCTAGGCGCAGACCCGCTGCTGATGGG
>CAVKAQ010000071.1:0-12339 GCA_963654225.1 Butyricicoccaceae bacterium
CCATAACCTCCGCCATCGAGTATATAGCGTCCTTCTTCGTTTCGTTCGGGGTAGGCATATTTTCGGTGGTGTTCATTTCATTTTTCTTCGTGAAAGACCCGATGCTTTTCAGAAAAATAATCGGAGCAATCGTGCCTGACAGAATAGAAATGAAGGTTATTGACGCGATAGGGGATATCGAGCATTTGTTGTCAAGATATTTTGTCGGACTTTTGATTGAGGTTCTCGGGGTTGCATTGCTGAATTTCCTCGGACTTTGGATTGTTGCCGGCATAGGTATGAATGCGGCTCTCGGTATCGCGTTCATTACGGGTATAATGAACATAATCCCATACGTGGGCCCTCTTGTTGGCACTGTGCTCGGTACAATTCTCTCAACTGTGCTGAAGTTCAGCGTGGCCGGTGTGTCAGGGCATTTCTGGGGATTCATCATTCTGCTTGTGGCGATATTTATGATTACGCAACTTGTGGACAATTTCTTGTTTCAGCCGCTCATATATTCACGAAGCATAAAGTCCAGTCCGCTCGAGATATTTATCGTGCTTCTCATTGCCGGCAATCTTGCAGGAGTGTTCGGAATGCTTGTGGCTATCCCGGCATATACGGTCGTACGCGTTGTAGCGGGACATTTCTTCTCAGAAGTCAAGGCCATACGCCGTTTGATTCCTGACGGTTGTGAGATTGGTGAGGGGGTTGAGGACGCTGCCGGGAATGACAAGGTTAAATTTTGATTATAAAATAGTTGTGTTATGAAAACTAACTTGAGGAATATATGCGCGTTGTTGACGGCGGCAATATTACTCCTGGCTATAAGCAACCCGCTTTCAGCCCAGGCCAACAAGTGGACAGCAAAAGGCGTTGAACTGGCTAATCCTGCATCGACTCATAAGTTTGTAGAACGTGATACCACGGACCTGTATCTGGATTTCTATCCTCCTGCAGAGGGCAAGAATGCGAACGTGGAAGGCGGTAAGACACCTGCCGTCATATTCGCATTCGGAGGCGGATTCACGAGCGGCAACCGATACAAGCCACATTATAGACAGTGGTTCAAATTGCTGAACGACAACGGGTTCGCTGTATTTTCCATCGATTACCGTCTTGGACTCAAGGGCGTCGATGCCAAAGGTTTGCAGATGATCGGGGCCGTGCGCAATGCTGTGGAAATCGGCGTTGAGGATATGTTTGCGGCGACATCTTACGTGGTTAAAAATGCTGATTCTTTCGGCATCGACAAAGACAATATTGTAGTGGCCGGCTCATCTGCAGGCGCGATAATAGCGTTGCAATCCGAATACGAGCTGTGTAACCATTCAGTGCTGGCTTCAGGCCTTCCTGACGCTTTCAGATATTCAGGCGTGGTGTCTTTCTCCGGAGCGATATATTCCACTGACGGTAAAGTCAAGTATGAGGAGGCTCCGGCACCTCAGTTGCTGCTGCACGGAACAGCTGACAGGGTAGTGACCTACAAGGCTATCCATATCTTCAAATTGGGCCTTTTCGGGTCGTCCAAGATTGCTTCCAGACTGGCCAAGTTCGGCTATCCGTACACGATTATACGGTATAAGGGCCATACGCACGATATTGCGGACTTGATGTATTACACTTTCCCGGAGCAGCTCCAATTCCTCAAGCAGTCAATCATAAACAGAACCGGCAGGACAGTTGACATCGAAATGGATGATCCTGCCTTGCCGGTAGATAATACCCTTAGAACTCTTAAAGATCTCTATGGGAAATAGTGTTGTAATCTTATTTATATCTTTATCTCTGCGAGTTTTCCGAGCGCCAGTTCTATGAGCTTGCGAACCTGCGGTTTGTAGTCCGGATTACTGTTCTGAAGATACCTGTTGGCTATTGCGCAGCAGACTGTTCCGGCCTGATGTCCCAGATGTGCGGAAAGACCTGCCACTGCTGAACTCTCCATCTCGAAATTGGTGATGCGATAGTCTCCGAATCTGAATGATTCGAACGTATCCAGCATATCAGGCATTGCGAGAGGTATCCTTACAACACGGCCTTGAGGACCGTAGAATCCTTGAGCAGAAACTGTTACCCCGCGTACAGTGCAGTCCTTGAATGCCTCAATCAGTTTGTCTCCGGCCTTGACGAAATAAGGTGTTCCGAGATAACTGTTCCATCGCGTATGCACCTTGAAAGCATCCTCCATCTCAGGAATGTTGATTTTATCCCTGTCAGCGTACCAGTTCAGCAGGCCGTCGCAGCCTACGGATATTTCAGAGAAGATGAATGAACCGAGCGGAATATCCGGCTGGATTGCACCGCAAGTGCCGATTCGGAGTATGGTCAATGTCCTGTGCTCCGGCTTGACTTCGCGCGTCGCGAAATCAACATTGGCAAGTGCATCAAGCTCTGTGAGCACAATGTCGATATTGTCGGTTCCGATGCCAGTGGAAAGCACTGTAATGCGTTCTCCGTTGTATTTTCCTGTGATTGAAACGAATTCTCTCGATTCGTGCCTGAATTCCTTGTCTTCCAGGAACGATCCCACCATATCTACACGGCCCGGATCACCTACAAGTACGACTTTATCTGCAAGTTCTTCCGGCTTCAGATGAATGTGAAAAACTGAGCCGTCGCCATTGATTATAAGTTCAGATTCTGGTATTCTCATAATGTGTATCGTTTTAATGTTTTATAAATAGTCTGTTTTGAATCTTTTGATATGTTCTGTTGAGTTTGATGTGAATTATCCTTGATTTTGCGAGCGCTGCGCACTCAATGTAATGGATATTGTGTCATTGAAGCAAAAATGCTGCGCTAGACTACAGCGAGATGTCTCTTCAATCGCGCCGGTACCAGGAAATTGGCTATCTTGTCTGTGAATCTCATACAGACTCCGGTGAATATCGCTGACATTATGGTGCCTTCCCTGATCACATTCTCTGTACCGCTTCCCAGCAGGTTTCCGAAGCAGAACCAGGAGATAGCGGCCGCAACAATTACGAGGAAGATGTCAAATCCGATTTTCGCGTAGCGGAACTTTATCCCCATTGCTACTGATATTGCTTTGTCCGTCATTTCTCCGGCGAGCATCCAACCGTTGCCGATGACCTCGAAACTGATTCCGAGAGCGGTTACGACTATGGACAACACCATCAGCAGCACTTTCATTCCGTAGGTGCTTACTGTTATCCAGCTGAAAGCCCAGATGGAAAGGTCAGTGAGAATGCCGAAAACGACTGCTGCCGGAATCTGCATCAAGTATCTGAGTTTGAAATGTTTGCGGAGCAATGCCAACTGCATCAGCATAAATACGAAGTGCATCAGCATCGTGTAAAGTCCCACCGTTCCTACGGTGACTGAACCTATCTTGAAACCTCCAGCAAGAGATACCACATAAGGTGGACACGAAATGGGCGATGTGCCCAGATCGGATTTGATTGACAAGGCGACTCCGATGGCGACGAGAATGAGTCCTGTCGTGCCGGTAATATACCTTGCGTAAATGGATTTTATGCGTTCTTTATTCATTAATTCTATAAATCAGTAACGGGCAAATATCGTTAAAAATGCTAACTTTGCAAAATGTCTGCGCTTCTGTAGGGATGCTTTGTCTGTGTGACAGCGGCGTGGCTGAGAAGAGTTTTTGTAATTAAAAGATAATGAACAAATTTACTAAAATCGCAATGATTATGGCGTCAGCAGTTGCTGCGGGCTGTACCTGTGGCAATCGCGAGAAAGTTCCGGCAATAGATCTGGCGAATCTCGACACGACCTGTTCTCCGGCAAAGGATTTTTATCAGTACACTACAGGCGGTTGGCAGAAAAATAACCCGCTGAAGCCTGAATATGCGAGTTTCGGCTCCTTTGATGTGTTGAATGAGAACAACGAGACACGTCTTAACGACCTTTTCAAGTCAATGACAGAGATGTCTGCGGCAAAAGGTACAGTCGAGCAGAAGATTTCCGACATCTACAAGATGGGACTTGACTCAGTACGTCTCAATGCGGAAGGCTTCGCTCCGGTCAAGAAATATCTGGATGAAATATATGCGGTTTCCGACAAGGAAGGCCTCGTGAAAGTCATTGCAGGACTGCACAATGCCGGTGAATCAGCATTTTTCGGCTCTTACGTGGAGTCTGACCTTATGGACAGTGATGCTCAGATTCTTTATCTCGGTCAAGGCGGCCTCGGTATCGGTGACAGAGACTATTACACTGATCCTGCCAATGCGGAAATCAAGCAGGGATACCTGCATTTCCTTGCCAGAGTGTTCGACCTTGCCTGTCTTCCTAAGCCGGAGATGGCTGCAGTCAATGCTCTTGCAGTCGAGGATGCTATCGCTGAATGTTCTTGGACAAGCGTTCAGGAGCGCGATATGGAGAAACTCTATAACCCAATGACTACGGCTGAATTGGAGGCCGAGTATCCTGGGTTTGATTTCAAGACATATTTCGCAGTCAGAAACATTCCGGATCAGGAGAAGTTGAATGTATGCGAGCCGTCTTTCTTCGACGGATTCAGCAAGTATTTCGCTTCGGCTGACCTCAATGTCCTCAAGGATTATGTTGCAGGTCAGTTGGTTCAGGGTGCCTGCGGCGCTATCAGCGATGACTTCTATGACGCAAGCTTCGACTTCTTCAGCAAGCAGATGAGCGGTGTCACTCAGCAGAAACCGAGATGGAAGAGGGCGATGCGCGTTCCTAACAGCATTCTCGGCGAAGCGGTCGGCAAGATGTATGTCGAGAAATATTTCCCTGAGTCTTCAAAGAAGAAGATGGTCAAGCTTGTCGGCAATCTTCAGGAGGCTCTGAGCCAGCATATTGACGAGCTTGACTGGATGAGCGATTCCACAAAGGCAAAAGCTCACGAGAAACTCTCAAGCTTCACTGTAAAGGTCGGTTATCCTGACAAATGGAAAGATTATTCTACTCTGGCTGTTGACCCTGAAGTCTCTTATTATGAGAATCTTCGCGCCGCAAGCGAGTGGTATGTGGCTGACAATATGAAGAAACTCGGCAAGCCGACTGACAAGACCGAATGGGGAATGACTCCTCAGACCGTCAACGCCTACTACAACCCGACTACCAACGAGATATGCTTCCCTGCAGCCATTCTTCAGCCGCCTTTCTTCAATCCAGACGCTGACGATGCAGTGAATTATGGCGCTATAGGTGTCGTAATCGGACACGAGATGTCCCACGGCTTCGATGACCAGGGACGTCTGTTCGACAAGAACGGCAATATGGTGAACTGGTGGACAGAGGAAGATGCCGCAAAGTTCAACGCAAAGGCTCAGGTGCTTGTAAATCAGTTCGATTCAGTACAGGTAGTTCCTGGCGTTATGGCTAACGGCAAGCTCACTCTCGGCGAGAACATAGGCGACCACGGCGGACTCAGCATCGCATACACGGCTATGGAAAATGCTCTCAAGAATCATCGTCCAGGCCTTATTGACGGATTCACTCCTGAGCAGAGATTCTACATCTCTTACGGCATCATCTGGGCTACGAATATCAGGGATGCCGAGAAAGCACGTCTGACAAAACTTGATGTGCATTCTCTTGCTGTGAACAGAGTGAATGTATCTCTGCGCAATTTCCAGACATTCTTCGACGCTTTCGGTATCAAGGAAGGTGACCCGATGTTCCGTCCGGAGAGCGAAAGAGTTCATATCTGGTAATGAAGGCGACGGCTTTCATAGCTGGCAGACTTCGTTTTCAAGGAAGGATTGCGGTGGCGACTGTCGCCATCGCGTCTTTCATAATCATAATTGCCGTAGCCGTCTCATCCGGATTCCGGAAAGAGCTCAGAAACGGCATTGCATCTATTTCCGGGGATATCAGACTGACGTCCCCGGATTTAAATTATATAAGCGACACTGAGCCGATACGGTCTGATGCCACATATATCTCGGCACTGGACTCGTTGCAGGACATAAAGTCAATAACTCCGGTGGTTTACCGCGCCGGCATCGTCAAAGGCGGAGAGAATATCCACGGCGTGCTGTTCAAGGGAATCCCTGAAGGCTATGACAGCCTGTATGTGTCCATACCGCGCAGACTGGCCTCGATTATGGGGCTGAAAGAGGGTGACGGAATGTTGACATATTTCATAGGGGAATCCGTCAAAGCCAGAAAGTTCAAGGTGCGGTCCGTATATCAGGATATCTTGGGCAGTGACGACAAACTCATTGTCTATGCCGGGATTTCGGATCTGCAACGTCTGAACGGATGGGATTCGAATGAAGTCTCAGCTGTGGAGATTGCACTTGATGACAGGCATCGCTCGGAAGAGAATATGCGTGAAATGACACAGGAAGTCGGTGCGACCGTGCTGTTCAATACTCCGGAAGATGAGAGTACCGTGGTTGCGTCCTCCGCCTTGAATATGTATCCGGAAATTTTCTCGTGGCTTGACTTGATTGACTTCAATGTGCTGTTCGTACTGATATTGATGACGGTAGTGGCGGGTTTCAATATGATTTCCTCCCTGCTGATAATGCTGTTCAGGAACATCTCGCATATCGGAGTGCTCAAGTCTCTCGGAATGTCAGACAGGTCGATAATCTCAGTATTTCTGAGAGTGTCGTCTTCCGCAGTTCTTAGGGGAATGCTGATAGGCAATGCTTTGGCTTTGCTGTTCTGTCTGATTCAGTCCACGACACACATCATCTCACTCAATCCGGAGAATTATTTCATCTCATTCGTGCCGGTGAATATCAATGTATGGCAGGTGATTCTTGTGGATGTCATTTCTTATCTGGCGACAATGCTGCTTCTTGTGCTGCCGTGTCAGATGGTTCTCGGCGTTGATCCTGCGAAGACTGTGCGGGCTCAGTAGCTCCTCCGTCAACGTCTCCAGCTTCATTTCTGGCGTCCAGTTCTGTGCTTCCGCTAGTGCGGTTCGCGCTATTTGCTTTTGCTATGTCGGAGTTCTTGTCTCTTGTGCTGCTGGAAACGGCTTCGAACAGGCTGCATAGATGATCCATATTCTGCACGTAAGCTATTGTCTCATATCCTTTGAACTTGCCGAGTTTTACTGTGTCAGCTTCCATAATGGAGTCTTCCCTCATATCAGGAATCACTGCCACTATGTCCTCCCACTTGTTGTGAGGAGCGCCAATGGATGCCGCGTAGTTGATGCAGTCAAGGATTCTGCCTTCGCCGGCATTGTAGGCGGCAAGAGTGAAATTCATCAGCTCCTCCGGGGAGGATGTATATTTGCGGAACATTCCCTGAAGGTGCTTCAGATATGTAACTCCCGTGCGCATATTGTCTTCAGGGTCAAGCAGATCGTCTGCCTGAAATCTGTCTGCGGTTCGGGGCATAAGCTGCATCAGCCCTACCGCGCCTCTGCGGGAATTAGCCTCGATATGGAACTTGGATTCCTGCCATACGAGAGCGGTAAGCATATATCTGCTCCATCCGAGCTCGGTCGCATATTTGGAAATCAGCTTGTCGTAAGGACTTAGAGTCTTGTATTTCCAGCCTTTGGCGTATCTCCTGTGCGGTTCGTATCCAGGGGAGTATCTTGAAACCATTTCAGAATGTTCATCTGACAGACAGAAACTTGAAAGCCAATGGTTTATATCCTTGTGCGCTCCGGTCAGTTTTCCGTCGATTATCCACGCGGAGCTGTCCGCGAGCGGTATTGAACTGTAGAACGCCTTGTCGTATATCAATGAATCTGAGAAGTGGAGTACCACAATGTCCGCTTTCCCGTCCCTGAGTGAATCAAGACCGCTTGCGTCTCCGATTGAGATGTCATACGCTTTTCCAAGCTGCTCGGCATAGAGCTTAAGCATCTCGAAATTGTAGCCGACAGCATATCTCATTTTCGGAGAATTTTTGACAGCGATTACGCATCTCAGCGTGTCTCCTTCAAGATTTCCTTCATCCCTGACGGTCCGTTGCAGCAGAGGAATCCCTACCATCACCAGAACTGACGGCACAATATACTTCAGTATTATTCGGGTCTTCTTGGACAGGCTCATCCGAAATCTATTTTAGCGATCCCGCTACGATTGCTCTCATCAGCGATCTCTGCGGAATATATATGGTTATCAATAAGTGTTCCTTGTCGTACTTCTCCCACCTGAAGTCAATCCTCCCAGGCCGCTTTGCGAACTGCTTGAACCGCTGGAAGAACCTCCGCCTAATGAACTGCCGCCGCTCACAGCCTTGTTCCTTGACGGCTGGATGTAGAACGGCCAGTAAATGCCGAGCTTGAATGCTCTCTGAGGCCTGATGTATCCTGCGGCGCTGAAGTAGTCCGCGCTGTCCATTGGCCAACCCATTCCGGCGTTGACCAATTTGACGAAAATGCAGGCGCGTTTCCACTGGATGTTCACGAATGCGTCGATGTAAGGGCAGTTGCCGTATTTCTCCGTCTTCTGATTGTAGAACATTCCGAGCGCAGGGCTGTATCCCGGTGCATACCAGTTTGTCGTGTAAGATACGTTCGCTCCAATCTGCATCTGCATCACCTTCTTCACGATATTGAACTGCCAATACCATCTCGCATTTATCGCAATCATAGGCAGCGGAATGACATCTTCATTAGACGAAACCTGGAACAGTGCCTGGTTGTCGAAATGAAGCCGCCATATCTTGAAATTCTTTGTGGCCGCGACCTTCATTACGCTTATCGCGCTCTTGCGCTGTCTTGCGATCGCCTGAGTGTCATAATATACGTAATTGTTCAGAAGCGTCCATCCTGCGGTCAGGTCGAGGCTCCAATGCGGAATCGTGAACGAACCCTCGAACTTGGTTGTCGATATCTTGTCGAAATTGTTCTCCCACTTGTAATGGTTCGAGTAATAATGCTGCTGGTAGTATTCCGGTTCGTCAAGCGAAGTCTCGAAATGGAAATTGAACGATATCGGGCTCTTCTTCTGCCTTCTGAACGGATAAATGTTGAATCCTACATTGGCTCTGATGCCGAAATCATTGACCTCCTGGCCAGCAAACGTATATTGACCGTCGGCATCCCAATGGAAATAATTCTTGAACTGTCCCTTCGCTCCTCCATATAGATATGCGGAATTCCATACCGTATTTCCTCCTTTCGTCTTGAAATAACTGTCCGGCGTGAACATATAGTAGTTCAGAATTCTGTCACCGATACCTGCGTTGATGGACGAGACGATGGCGTCGCTTGCCCACGGCTGCAGTTTGATGAACACTTTGTTCTCGAACTTCATAACCCTCAGCGAGTCGGACGATGCCGTCGGATTCAGGTAGAAATTGTTGTTGTACAGATTTCTGGCGTTCTCGTCCGAAAGTTCGATATTGTCCTTGTAGATTTTTCTATATACGGAATATTCGCTGGTATGTCCTATGAACGCGGTAGTGATGTCCGTATTAAGCGTGTCTGCTGCTGACTTGTTTGCGTGCTCAGAACGCATTCTGTCCAGATCGTCATCAAGAGAAGCGATTCTCAGGCTGTCTCCTGAGGTCATTGCGCTGTCCCTGTATGCTGCCAGTTCCTTGTTCAGAGCTTTCTTGTCCTTTATGTTGTTGATGAAATTGAAAGGTATCCTGTAGGTCTGGTCGAGGAATACGGTGTTCTTCTTTATCAGCGTTGAGGCATCCTTCAGGTAAACGTCTATCTCTCTGGAGCCCACGGTGGTGTCGCGGATCCAGAAATTGTCAACCACACCGCCGTTTTCATTCTTGGACATCTTGTTGTAGATGTATCCGGCGTGGACCTGGTATTTGCGGCCGAGGTAATTTGTTGATGCAGAGAATGTCCTGTTGTCCACCTTCTCGTTCTCCAACATTCCGTTGGCGCCGAAGCGGTCATATTCCAAAGTGAAATTCCACGATGGAAGTATGTTCTGCGTCGTCATTATATGGAGATTATTCTCCGCCCTTTCGTCATTTGCGAACAATGTGCCCCAATATGCAAGTTCAGTATATGGGGTCTTGGTGTTGTAGAAAGGAATCGAATATGGATTGTAGGAGTAGCACTCGTACGGCGCGTAGAACGAGACACCTTCCTGACTTGTACGCTTGGAAAAGTCGTAAGTCTGTACTGCAGAGCCGATTATACCGAGATATGATACCCCTACGTCATTCCTGAGGAACGGATAGTCGTTGTACCTGTAATTGTATGACGTGTCCAGTTTGTTGAGTTTCACCTCGTTGAAGTATTCTCCCTTGTTCCAGGTCAATATCCTCTTGTAGAAAAGTGAATCAGGTATAGAGAATGTCTCGAGGATTCTCGGCGTGTTCTCGCGAATGCTGTCGCGTATGTCCATCAGGCTGTCCTTAACGTCCAGGATGCTGTCCATTTTGTGCTGACGGGCTTTCATCTTCTGCTCGAAGTCATACTTCTTTCTGGCGGCCTTGTCCAACGAGGCGTACCACTCGTTGAATTTCCTGATGGCGGTCTCAGTGGAATCCAGAATGTAAAGTGAGTCGAGTTTTGGCCAGTCGATGCTGTCTCCTGCCTGTTTCAGCGAGTCCCTTACGATTACGTGCGTCAGGGAGTCCTTGATGGCAACGTAATACTTGTATCTGAAAGGGTCTGTAAATCTCAATGAATCAGGCACCTTCATAGTGTCTCGCGCAGTGAGGATCTTTTCTTCGCCCTCAAGGTCCAGCGAGTCGGCTCCAGTCGAGTCTGCGATGACTTTGTCATACTCGGAGCGGAACTTCGTGTAGATATTGTTGTGATATATGACAGTGTCCTGAGAAGGCTTCCCTATGATGTTTGACAAGGCCTCTGTCCAATCCAATCCCAAAGCTTCAGCTCTGCTGATATCCGCGGCTATGCTTTGTACGGCAACTATGCCGACCAGAAGAGCCGGAAACCATATTTTGGATATTTTGGACAGAATGCGTTTCATAAAATATCAGCGCCACGGTCCGCAAACTGCGGACCAAAGGCACAAAGATACATAATTCTTCGCATTATTTCAGGCCTTTCCGCCGACAATCGGCAAACTAGCAGTGACTATGATTCGCGGACCTCAGCGATAATCTGCAGTGAGGTACGGCATAGCTCAGTGACTGTGCCCCAGTCGCCGGCTTTCACTACATCTTTCGGGAATAGGTTGCTTCCCATTCCGACGCACGAAGCACCGGCTTTGAACCAAGCCTTCAGATTGTCTTTCTCCGGTTTTACGCCGCCGGTCACAAGAATCTGAGTCCAAGGCATCGGCGCCTTCACGCCTTTTACAAAGGCCGGTCCGAGAACATCTCCAGGAAATACCTTGCAGACATCGCATCCGGCAGCCTGTGCAGTACCTATCTCGGTGACTGACCCGCAACCCGGAATATAGGGCACGCAACGGCGGTTACATATATCGGCTACTGCAGGATTGAAAAGTGGCCCTACAATGAAATTCGCGCCGCATTGCAAGTATTGCACGGCTGTAGGTGCATCAATTACGGAACCTGCACCGAGAATCATCTCCGGCAACTCCGCATTTGCATATTTTACCAATTCCGCGAAGATTTCGTTCGCGAATTCACCTCTGTTCGTGAACTCGAAAACGCGGATTCCTCCGTCATAGCACGCCTTAAGCACAGCCTTGGATGTCTCCAGACAAGCATTGTAAAATACTGGAACAAGTCCAGTGGAGACGGCTGTTGAAATTACTTGTATTTTGTTGAATCTTGCCATAAATTTCTGAATTATTGGATTCTTGTTAACGTGACACGCGGCCTGAACCGTTTCCTTTCATCAAGGCTTCAACCTCTGCAACTGTCACGCGGTTGTAATCGCCCTCTATCGTATGTTTGAGGCAGGATGCGGCCACGGCGAAGTCAAGCGCTTTCTGGTCGTTTCCGTATTCCAGAAGACCATAGATCAGACCGCCTCCGAAAGAGTCTCCTCCACCGACGCGATCTACGATGTCGGTAATTTCGTAACGTCTTGAAGCATAAAGTGTATTGCCGTCATATATCACTGCTCCCCAAGTGTTGTAGTCAGCATTGACCGAACCTCGCAATGTGATGGCAACTTTGGATGCTTTAGGGAATTTCGTCATCAGAGACTTGGCTACGAACTCGAATTTTGCGCTGTCAATCTTGCCTTCTTCGGCATTGAAGCCTTCCGGTTTGATGCCGAAAACTTTCTCGGCGTCTTCCTCGTTCCCGATGATTACGTCGCAGTAAGAAACAAGCTCAGGCATAATCTCGGATGCGGTCTTGCCGTATTTCCAAAGATTCTTCCTATAATTCAGGTCGCAGGAAACATTCACGCCAAGTTCAGAAGCAGTGCGTACCGCTTCAAGGCACGCATCAGCGGCCTCTTTGCTGATTGCAGGAGTGATTCCAGTCCAGTGGAACCAGTCCGCGCCCTCAAGTACCTTTTTCCAGTCTATCGTTCCTGGACGTATCTCTGCAATGGATGAATGTGCG
>CAVKAQ010000072.1:0-12138 GCA_963654225.1 Butyricicoccaceae bacterium
CCTCAGGTTATTGCAACATCTCGCACCTTTCGGTGCGGTAGAAGTTTTGTCTTTAAGTTACAGGTTCTTGCGAAAAAGAAACCGTATCGGCTATAGCGGGTCTTCTAGAATAATTTGAGACATTCCTCAAGAGACGCTTCCCAATGAGGAATCGTCAAGCCGAAAGTCTTTTTCGCCAATGCCGTGTTGAATGCCGAATAATGCGGTCTTGACGCCACTGCCGGAAACTCTTCGCTAAGGCAGGGATTTACCTTGCAATTGTGCCCTGCAAGGCGGTTAACCGCGACTGCAAGGTCGTATCGGGAGCAAACTCCGTCATTAGAATAATTATAAACGCCCTGATTGTCCAGACGGCACTCGCCTATTATATTATTGACAATGGCTGAAGCGAGGTCTGCCGCATAAGTCGGAGAACCGGCCTGATCTATGACCACTTTTATATTTTCTTTTTCCGCAGTCAATCTTCTAATCGTCCCGACAAACGTCTTCCCATATTGAGAGTAAAGCCAGGATGTCCTCAAAATTATGTAACTGCATCCGGAATCTATGACGGCTCTCTCACCTGCCAGCTTTGACAGCCCATATACGCTGATGGGATTTGTCTCATCGAGTTCGACGTACGGTTTGCTGGATTCGCCGTCGTACACATAGTCCGTTGATATCTGGATCAGAGTCGCGTTGGCTTCCCTGGCCGCTTCCGCAAGATTCGCCACGGCTATATGATTGTGCAAATCAGCGTCTTCCGGATTACCCTCAGCCATATCCACATTGGTATAGGCGGCACAGTTTACGATAACATCTATACCTTTGGTCTTGACAATTTTATTTACAGCATCGATATCTGTAATGTCAAGCATCTGAGTTTGAGGGTATTCCTGCGGGTGTCGCGATGTAAAAACATAAGTATTGCCGAAAGAGTCTTGCAGTTCGTCAGATGCAAGTCTTTCATCATATTTTCCCGGCACAAAAATTTCACCGGCTACCGCATTGCGAATCTCGGTTCCCAACTGGCCGTTTGCCCCTGTCACCAATACTGTATGTTTCATAATTTTTAGGCGCTTAACAGTTCGTTATGAATTTCCAAAACCTCTCGTTTAGTCAAAATAGAATACGAGGTTTCAGTCAACCCGCAAATTTAGCAATACTTGGCAATCTATAGAAAACAACTTGATTCATTTCAGTTATTATTTCATTTATCTTCACGAAGTGTTTGCAGTATAAGAAATTATTCGTACATTTGCAGTCCTTTTGGCGCGATGTGCACCAAAAGATTTAATTTTTTAACATTTATAAAAGTATGAAACAGTACGAAACCGTTTTCATTGCAACTCCCGTTTTGTCTGAAGCTCAGATGAAGGAAGCGGTTGCTAAGTACGTGGATTTCATTGCCAAGAACGGCGGTGAAGTTGTGTACGAAGAGAATTGGGGACTTAAGCAGCTCGCTTACCCGATTCAGCACAAAACATCAGGATTCTATTATCTTATAGAATTCAAAGCTGAACCAGAGTTCATCAACAAACTTGAGACTCAGTATCATCGTGATGAGAGAATCATCAGATACCTCACTGTAGCTCTTGACAAAGACGCTGCAGCTTACGCTGAGAAGAGAAGAGCCAACAAACAGGCAAAGGCTGCTGCCAAATCAGCCGAAGTTGCTGAATAATAAGGAGGATTAATTATGGCACAGACAAACAACTCACAGCAGAATAACGAAATCCGTTATCTGAACCCTCCGACAGTAGAGGTTAGAAAGAAAAAATATTGCCGTTTCAAGAAGGCAGGCATCAAATACATCGACTACAAGGATCCTGAGTTCCTCAAGAAATTCTTGAACGAGCAGGGCAAAATCCTTCCTCGCCGTATCACCGGAACTTCTCTGAAATTCCAGAGAAAAGTCGCTCAGGCAGTCAAGAGAGCTCGCTCACTTGCACTTCTCCCATACGTAACAGACCTTCTTAAATAATTAGGAGAATAGACTATGGAAATCATTTTGAAGAAAGATGTGGCCAACCTCGGTCACGCAGATGAGATCGTCAATGTAAAATCAGGCTACGCTCTTAATTATCTTATTCCTCAGGGCTTCGCAATTTCCGCAACTGAGTCTGCAAAGAAACAGCACGCAGAAACTGTACGTCAGAGAGCTCACAAAGAGGCTAAACTCGTTGCTGATGCAGAGGCTCTCGCAGCTAAGATTGCAACAGTTTCAGTTAAGGTTGCCGCTAAGGTAAGCGAGAACGGTAAGATTTACGGTTCAGTTACCACAGCTCAGCTTGCTGAGGCACTCGTTGCAGCTGGCGTTGAAGTTGACAAGAAAGACATCACTGTTCTTTCAGCAGTCAAAGAGCTTGGCGAATATGAGGCAGAAGTTAAGTGCTACAAGAACGTAAAGGGCACTTTCAAATTCGAAGTTGTCGCTGAATAATCTTCAGTTAATACAAATAAAAAGAGGGTGGCTAAAATAGTCATCCTCTTTTTTTTATATTGTCCTAAGTCACTTCGTGACACCTCCGTATATTTAACCGACTGTTTAATTTTTCTCTATTCAAGTGACATCAAAAAATGTCAGAGGCTCTGAACGAATTTCACCCGTGCTTCTGAGAGGAGAGAGTTGACACTTTTTGATAATCAGTCACGAATATGTCAAACGTTCGAAGACGGTAGATTCCTAAGGACGTGCCACATGCGGCACGGAGTTTCCCCTTTACTTAAGCGACTCCTTCAGTTCCATTCCGACAGAACGCCAGGAAGGGATTTTCTTCAATGTGCGACGTACAGGCTCGACATCATACAGAAGGAAAAGCAAAAGGAACGCGCAGCCGATGAAGCAAGTCCATCCGAACAGAGTCTTGATTCCTGACATCATCGGCGCAAGAGCGTCCAATTTGGCAGCAATCATTGAGCCTGCATCAGGCGCACCTGAAAGACCTGAGCTTATCATCTTGCCTGACGTTATGGAATGAGTTGCATAATCTGCAGTGTACCAGCGCAATGAATGAGCATATCCGGCAGACGCTATGCAGTCCGCAAGACCGTTTCTGATGAAACCGCAGATAGTCAATCCCATAAAGAAATGCT
This sequence comes from Butyricicoccaceae bacterium, assembly GCA_963654225.1. Classification (GTDB taxonomy): domain Bacteria; phylum Bacteroidota; class Bacteroidia; order Bacteroidales; family UBA932; genus Cryptobacteroides. Next base: position 3,076 of record CAVKAQ010000072.1, read on the forward strand.
GGAAAGGCATCACCTCCTCAAGATAAATTGTCAGCGCACAGAAAAATATCGCATATCCGAATGTCCTGAGCATCGTCGGCAGATAGAAAATCTCGATATTCATATCCGGAGACAGACAGAAATACATCGTAAGCTGATAGAGCAGAATGGCAAAGAATCCGATGGACAGCAGTCTTGTGTATTTCTGATGCAGACTGCGAATCCACCACATCGTGAAGAGGCATCCCACGACAGTGCCTGCAAATTCAAGCAATGAGAACCGGGCAGTTGTAATCGCTCCATATCCCAACACAGCTGAAGCGAACACATTCTGTAGTGCCTTCGGGGTAGAACACATAAGCTCCAGAATCAGAAAAAGTCCAAGAATCGGAATAAGCCCCTTATATGAAAACGCCTTCGGATCAATGAATGCGTGACGTATATGAAGCATCCTGGCAATGCAGAAATACAACGTAACGGGAAATGCGCAGCACACTGTGCAGAACACCTTGCTGTCAAACCAGTTATAGTACTCGCCATAAGTGAATATCCAGATTCCTTCCAGAAGAACCAATGACCAAAGCACGCATCCCAGCCAGTCAACGCTGATCAGCGGCACTTTCGGCATAATCCTAACGTTTCTCGTAAGCACAAATACCGTAAGCACAACCGTAAGAAGCAATCCGATCATAAACCAGTGCATCATATACCAGCTTCCGAAATGATAAGTCAACTGATTTGCAACCCAGGATGACATATTCATACAGCCTATTACAATGATATAAAGCAGCGGGAAGAAACGCGTAAAGTCTCGACCGGGAGCCATCCACAACTGTATAGTTGACATACATTCGAAAGTGCCGCAAAGCTTGAAAAATCCTGCAATGAATGAGATTACACACAGAAGCGGAATGCTTTGCGTTTTCATACACAAGAAATTGCACACTGCAATCACCAGAGCGGCATTGAGCAGAAGTTGCCTGTTCGTATAGCGGAATTTGAATCTGAACAAAAACGGGAACGGCATACAGACACCCACGACGGCACACAGGCCAATCATAAGCACATCTTCCCTCATAAATGAAGTTGTGCCCATAATATAGCTCATTGAGCCCAGATATATGCCTCCGCTCAACTGAAAGACAATAGCGAAGAATACATATATCCACGGACGAATCGCATTCGGCACGAAGTCCCGATACATCGGCATCGAGAACTCCATTGGCGGCATCATCGGCATACTAGTACAGGACTTCAGTTTCTACATTCAAGCCAGCCTTAAGCGCTTCGAGATTTTCCGAACTCTCTATCGTGATGCGGACAGGGACGCGCTGCTCCACCTTCACAAAATTGCCGGTAGCATTATTGATAGGTGCACCAAGCCAAGCGGAACCGGTAGCGGAAGATATGGACTCTACCCTGCCCCTGTATTCAATGCCGGGAACAGCGTCAGCCTTGATCTTCACCTCAGAGCCCACCGAAATATGCTTGAGCTGAGTCTCCCTGTAGTCGGCAACAATCCATACATCACTGTCATCCACCACTTTGGCAATCAATTGCCCTGGCTGAACAAGTTGCCCAACGTGAATATCCTTACGTCCGATTCTTCCGCTGCACGGAGCGACAATGACGGTATATGAAAGATTAAGTTTCGCAAGTTCGACAGCCGCTTCAGCCAGGCTTACACTTGCCTTACTCTGTCCCAGACGACCCTCGAGTTCATTGCCGACAAGTTCTGTAGATTTCTTCTGCCTCTTGACCTGGTCATAACGCGCTTTAGCCGCTTTATATTTCGTCTCAACCGCATCAAACTGCTGCTTGGTCACGGCATCTTTTTTCAGCAGTGCCTTATATCTCTCATAATCAGACTCGGCATTCTGCAGATTAACTCTAGCTTCCTCAATTCCGGCATCAGCAACTGTGACATTGCTGGCGGTAGTCTTTATGCTGGCTGCATCGGCAGACTTTCCTGACATTGCACGCTCCAAATCAGCCTGAGCCTGCGCCAACCTGTAAAGATGCTCGGAATTGTCTATGATCACCAGAGTGTCGCCTTTATTCACGTGCTGATATTCTTCAAAACGGATCTCGCTGATAAATCCCTGCACACGAGTATTCACCGGAGCGATATGGCGCTCCACCCTCGCGTCGTCAGTATATTCAACTTTTCCGAGATGAACGAATCTGGAACATACGTAACCGATTCCGCACAACAGCAGTGCGACAATAACTACATTATAAATTCTCTTGACTATTTTTTTGCTGATCATAATATTCTGAATTTTAAGATTTACACATATAACCCTTGTAGAACTTCTAAAGCACACCTGCGGTATATTTCAATTTGCACTGGCGATAAAGAATCTCCGCCTTGGCGTCCGCAACTCCGAGTTCTGCATCAAGCTTCATATTGAACGCATCCAACATATCTGTTATCAAAGCGAGCTGCTCGATATATCGGTCATAGACTCTACCGTAATTCTCATTTGCCAATTGCAGACTCTTTACCTTTGTTTCAAGTTCAACATAAGACTGCTCATAATCGATATATGCCTGATATACATCGTTCTGCAGATTTTCCTCAGCCACAGCTTTTGACTGCTGAGCCTGTTTCATCTGGATGGCAGCTTGCTTTACTTTACGGGAAGATTTATAAAGAGCGCTGAAATTATACTTGATTCCAAGACCCACATACCAGATATTCAAGTTCTTGTCTATAGGAGGAATCTCGAATGTAATAGGACCGTTGAAATTCTCGTGAGCTACCACAGCTATCTTCGGCAGCAGGTCGCTCTTGACCAGCTTATGCTGTACTGTCGCGATGTCCGCATTCAAATCTGAAATCTTCAGGTCTGGAGAAGACTGTGCCGCTGCAGATTGCCAGGAAGCCGCACCTGTATTGCGCATATCCTCGATGTCGTCGACAACAGGCTTAATCTCAGTGGTTTCCGGAAGACAAAGCGTGTTGCACAGACGATAATTCAATATCCGTTCTGTATTCTGCAAACGTACCAGTTCCAACGACAGCATCTCAAGACGAAGCTCATAGCGTGTAACGTCATTTGCAAGAGCAAGACCTTGCTCCCTGCGAACCTTTATCTCCTCGATAAGTTTCTGAGTAAGAGCGATATTCTCTTTATATACCTTTATATTGTTCGCAATTTTGAATAAGTCAAGATATTGTCCCACAGCCATAAGGCGAAGTCCCTGACGGCTCTTGTCGGTCTGTGCCAATGTCATATATGACTGATTCTGAGCCATCTTAATACCGGCACTCACAGCACCTCCGGCATAGACAACCTGCTGAGCTTCAAGCGTAAAGCCATTTCCGAAATGAGGAGTGGCGGCTTTTGTAAAATTGGAGAAATCTCTGTCAGTAAGAAAAGCATCACCGATGTAACTGACATTGACTTCCGCATTAATTTCCGGATAACGTGCGTTCTTGGCAGCCTTGATACCTTCTTCTGCCGCCTCCTGAGCCGAGCGGAGCACATTCATCGTGCGGTTTTCGGACTCGATACGCGAAAACACGTCATCTATGCTCAAAGACAGCGAGTCTGAATAAGAACGAACAGTGTTTTCAGAGGGCAAAGATTCAGCGCCGCAGATTTGACTTACAGATGTGGCCATCAACGGCACCACACATAAAGCAAGATAATTTTTAAAAAACATAAACCTTTGAATTTTCGATTGCAAAGGTATCGCTCTATCTAAAAAAAGCCGTTGTACAGAAATATACAAAAATGGGATAATTGGGAACTTTGTTGGAAATATATCACATTTTTAATGATATTTGCAGCATAAAAAGGAATAGATAATGGATAAAGAGCTCACGAGCCAGACAAGTTCGAGACTGATGAAGTCAGTTTCCAGTTTTCAGATTGGCGCTGACGGAATAATAGAGAACGGCGCAATTATACTCTGCCGGAAAGGCACTGTCTCCGTAAATGTGAACTATAAATTATGGAATATGCCGGAAGGCGCCGTCATAACACTCTTTCCTGGGGACATTGTATCAATCGGGAACAAGACAGAAGATTTCTCTGCCGATATGCTCACCTACAGCCCTGCGATATTGAGAGAGGCCAGTCTGGATCTTGAGCATACCGTCTATGATGCGTTGCGAGAGGACAGATGCAGAGGTGGATCCAAAATAGTCACTGAAATTGTCGGCAGGATGTTCGACCTTCTTGACACCTATTTCAAGCAGCCTGACTGCAAATGTCTTAATCAGCTTGTAATGTTCCAGCTGAAAGCATTTTTCATCGGATTCCACGACTACCTGCTTCGATTCCCGGACCTTGCCCCGGCATTGAAAGGGTCAAAAAGAAAGCGCTCCCTGTTCAATGACTTTATGCAGGTACTGGAGAGGGATTTTCACAAAAGCCGCGATGTCAGTTATTATGCGGAACAGCTGCACATCACTTCGAAATATCTGAATATGGTAGCAAGACAGATAACAGGCAAGACAGCCAAGACCGTAATAGACCATTATGTCATTCTGAAATTGAAGATAGACCTGAGCCGCAATGCCTGCCCTATAAAGCAGCTTGCCTGGGACTATAATTTCAGCGACGCGTCATTCTTCACAAGATATTTCAGACAGCACACCGGAATGACTCCGCTTGCTTACAGACGCAAGACTATCGATCCTTCCGAAGACGTTCAGTAAGAGCCTTCTGGAATGCTCTGGCGTTCTTTTTATGCTCTGAATATGTTTCTGCGAACAGATGCTGCCCATTGAAATCCGGACTTGCGCAGAAGAAAAGCTCTTTTCCGCCTTTAGGATTAAGTACCGCCAGCATAGCGTCCTTTCCGGGAGAACAGATCGGAGCAGGCGGCAGGCCGGCATACATATAAGTATTATACGGAGAATCTACTTTAAGATGCGCTCTAAGTATGCGGTTCAGCGTATAGTCATAGCAGAATGCTATCGTAGGGTCTGCCTGGAGTTTCATTCCCTTATGAAGCCTGTTCAAATACACATTGGCAATCTTGGGATATTCGGGAACATAGTTTGACTCGCCCCTCACGATGCTCGCAAGAATGGAGACTTCCATTTGTGACAGGCCCTGGACTTTTGCCTTTTTCTTGTTTTCATCAGTCCAGAAGGCATCATAAGCCGCTTTCTGCTTATCCAACACCACATTCATCGAATCTGTCCAATACACCTGATAAGTATCGGGCATAATAAGTGCAAAAACATTTTCAGGGGTGAATCCATATCCTGCAAGCAGTGCGGAATCTCTGAGCGCATCAATCACCGTCAAAGAATCCATAAGCATCTGATTGCTTATCTTGCGTGCCAACGTTCCCTTCAATCTGATGGAACCGGACAGAACAAGGTTCACTGGAGTCTGCCATCCGTTTGCAAGCATTCTGGCCACATAGAGACTTGAATTGGAAGTTTTTACCGTATAATGCCCTGTTTTGCAGCCTATTTGTCTGGAGGTCAACTCCTTGCGAAATACCCGTTCCAGACTTTTACGGTTCTTGACACCGCATTTTTCGGCAATTTCAGCAAGAACATCGGTATTGTTCATATTTGGATACACATAGATGTCGGCATCTGAATTGAAATTTGCGCATTTGTGGTCATAGTAGAAATTCCAAGCGACGACTCCCCCTACCGTAAAGAACGCAACAGCCAGCAGTGCAACAACAGACAATATGATTTTACGCCTCTTCGTCATAGCCATTTACCTCTTGTTTGAATCAGGTCTCAGTTTAATCTCATCACCTGCAACCGTAACTTTATCAGGTGAACAAAGGTTCATCTTGCACAAAGACTTCAGTTTTATGCCGAAACGTTGTGAAAGGTCTCTCAACTTCTCCCCGCCCTCGTCGGAAATATACTTCTCCAGACCGCGTGTAGCCTGATTCTTTTTAGATTGAATATAAACCATTGTTCCAGGCTGCAGCACAGCATCGTCATCTGCATCATTGAACCTCAATATCTCTGTAAGGAAAAGATGAAAGTCTGCTGCAATGCTTGAATAGGACTCCCCTTCCTGGGAATAAACGAACTCTACGCCATTGACTGTATAAAGCTGACGCGTCAGAGAGAATGTAATGACCTCTGAAGCCTTCTTGTTTACGACCTTCTTAGGCTCCTCAAGCGACAACGGAGACTCCGGAATAGTTTCTTTGGCTACTGTTTTATGGACATCTACAGCTAGAGAATCGGATTCTGCTACAGTTTCATCTTCTTCCGGCTCGTCCGAATCTTCTGTAACACTCAGAGCTGCCGAAGCGGTCGCAGTCTGAGCTATAACAGCATTGTTATTTTTCCTGTCGGCACGCTTTTTACGGCGTTTCTTACCACTGTCCGCAGCCACAGACTTCTGAGAATCCTCAGCCTTTGAAACCTTATTGAAATCCTCCGGTTTCATTGTGTCATACTGGGAAAGATTGTACGTTTCAATGAGTTTTATCAGTTTGGACGGATAAGACGGGTCAGTAGCATATCCTGCTTTCTTCAGTCCATACGCCCATGATTTGTAATCGGTAATATCATTGTCAAACAGAGATTTGTACCTGTCACGATAGCGCAGGAAATCGGAGTGGTCCTTGAAACTCGCATCTGCGGTCTTATAGACTCTGAAGCACTCCCCTCTCTTGTCATCGTCATAATACATCTTTTTGCCCGTCCAGTCGTGACATTTTATTCCGAAATGGTTGTTTCCTTCTTTGGCAAGAGGCGACAGGCCATATCCCGATTCCAGGAGTCCTTGCGCCAAAGTAATGCTCGCAGGAATTCCAGAGCGATACATCTCGTTGACCGCTACCGAGGCATATTTCTTTATATAGACAGTCTGTGGCGTCTCATTGTCCGCGGTTGCAGATACAAATACCATCACCGCAAAGAACGCAGCCAAAATGCAAAATATATTTCTACTTTTCATAGCTACAATTTTATGATTCACTCCGCTGAATCAGCTGAATGGGTTCACGATTTTTTAAGAAGCCGTTGCAGCGTTCAATCGAAAGACTCCGTGGCAATCGCCTTCAAAATCAAACGAATTTACGATAAAAATATCATATCTCGAACACGTCACCGTCATTGGCGGCGTATGTTTCCGGGAATACGGAACGACATTCCTTCTGATACAGCTCGACATCTCTGCATCTCGAAGAATAATGAGCAATGACAAGCTTCTTCGCTTCGGCATCAAGCGCGCATTGCGCTGCTTGCAATGTGGTGGAATGATACCTCTGAGCAGCCTGAATTGCATATTTCTGAAGATAGGTAGCCTCGTGATAAAGCAGGTCCACGCCTTTCACCCATTCTGAAAGCTCCGGAAACGGAGCCGTATCGCTGCAATAAGCATAGCTTCTCGGCTGATATGGAAGATATGTAACATCCTCGTTTTTGATCAGCAAAGGTTCATCCGTACCGGAATATTTAACAAAGCCGTTCATAAAGGTCGCCCCGTCATTTCTGCCTGCTGGGCGCACTACGTCTTGACCGGACTTGAGTGTCCCGATTTCGGCAAGAGTAAATCCATATTCCTCCAGCTTCTCCTTTCGGATGTTAAGCATCGGCATTTTTTCCCTGAAGAGATAGCCGTATGTCTCAATCTTGTGATTTAGCGGAAACGCAAGCACTTCCAACGTCTTTGTCGAATATATGACCTCCGGACATTTCAGGGAAAGCGGATGAAAATCCACTTCGATGCCGATTCCCTTTCCATAATATGAAAGGAAAAACTTGAGCATCGGCCCTAGATTGGCCGGACCGTATATTACAATCGGAGTGTTTTTGCAGGACAGTCCGGCTGTGGAAAGCAACGCGAGAAGTCCGAATACGTGGTCTCCGTGAATATGCGAAATGAAGATCGTGTCAAGTTTGGACAACGAAATATGATATTTAATCAATTGTCGCTGAGCAGCTTCACCACAATCTATCAAAAACAAGCGCCCATGTACCTCAAGTACGTGAGCGCTCTGAAATCTATCAATAACGGGCATTGCCGAAGCAGTGCCCATTATCTTCAATGTAAAATTATTCACCTTTCTCGAGTTTGTCCTTGAGTGCAGCAAGCTCTGAGATGTCGCCGAGAGTGGTCTTCTCAATGTTGGAGTTGATCATCTTGACAGTCTTCTTGGTGTTGTCAACCTCAGCTGCAGCTTTCTCTGCCTTTGCCTCAGCATAAGTCTTGAGGTGTGAAAGGAAGAGCTTTCTTGTGCTTCTTCTGAGCTCAGTTACAACAAACGGAAGTTTCTCACCTTCAACAGCCTGTTTGCCATCCTCTTTTGTAAGGTCTTTCTTGAATGCGAATCCTTCTGTGCCGTCCTCGAGAACAACAGTTGCGCCCTTGTCTGTAGAAGCGCCTACTGTAGCTTCAACAGTTGTACCTACAGGGTACTTGGACTCAAGTTCGTTCCAAGGGTTAGGAAGGAGCTGCTTGTGACCGAGGCTGAGCTTGTGGTTAGCCTCATCGAAGTCAAGGATAACAACGTCGATAGAGTCGCCCGGCTGAACCATCTCTGAAGGATGTTTGATCTTCTCCCAAGAGAGGTCGCTGATGTGAACGAGTCCCTCGATGCCGTCCTCAAGCTCTGCGAATACACCGAAGTTGGTGATATTGCGTACAACAGCCTTGTGCTGTGAGCCTACAGGATATTTCTCGCGGATGTTCTCCCAAGGGTTAGGAGTAAGCTGCTTGAGACCGAGTGACATCTTTCTGTTCTCTCTGTCGAGTGAAAGAATCTGAGCCTCTACCTCGTCGCCTACCTTCAGGAAGTCCTGAGCGATGCGGAGTCTTGGAGACCAAGACATTTCAGATACGTGGATAAGTCCTTCTACGCCCGGCTTAATCTCAACGAATGCGCCGTAATCAGCGATAAGAACAACTTTACCCTTAACCTTGTCACCGACTTTGATATCCGGATCAAGGCTATCCCAAGGATGTGCTGTAAGCTGCTTGAGACCGAGAGCGATTCTCTTCTGCTGCTCATTGAAATCAAGAACAACGACTTTGATCTTCTCGTCAAGTTTAACGACTTCCTCTGGGTTATTTACGCGACCCCAAGAGAGGTCTGTGATGTGGATGAGACCGTCAACACCGCCGAGGTCAACGA
>CAVKAQ010000073.1:0-11500 GCA_963654225.1 Butyricicoccaceae bacterium
TCTCCGTGTTCCACAGCTATTGGGCCGGGCACGTTCTCACCTGCGAGAAATGGTATGGCACCTTCCTTCTCATCAACGGCTGGTAGCAGTCACCACCACCGAAATACCCATTTCAGGAATCTCAGCCAAAATGCGATATTTTTCGCGGTTTTGGCTGAGATTCTTTTCGCAACCGACATTAACAACCTTATTTATAGCCAAATAAACATTTTGCTACCGCTCTAGGAATCTCAGCCAAATTGCAATATTTTCGTTGATTTTGGCCGAGATCTTTGGAAAACCGGAATCCGGAGACTATATTTGCGACATAAAAAACAATAACCGATGAACACGACTAACATCATAGGCAGAAAACGTGAACTGGAAACAATCGACAGGCTGTATCGTTCAGACAAATCGGAATTTCTCGCGATATATGGCCGTCGTCGCGTAGGCAAGTCCTATCTTGTGGATGAGGCTTTCCGCGATGAATTGGCATTCTCCGTCGTAGGGACATTCAAAAAATGTGAAGACGGAGAAGAGCCGATGTACAAAAAGACCCAGTTGAGACACTTCTATCGCAGTCTGTTGGACTATGGCCTTGATGACTCCTATCGGGAGCCCGAAAATTGGCTGGATGCTTTCGAACTTCTTAAAAAACTACTCACGCAGAATGATCGCAAAAGGAAGGTCATATTCATCGATGAACTCCCGTGGCTGGCAGGGCCGAAATCAGCCGAGTTGGTCGAAGAACTCGGCTATTTCTGGAACAGTTGGGCAGCAAAACAGAGAAATATTTTTCTAATCGTCTGCGGATCTGCGACTAGCTGGATGCTGGACAATGTCATAAGAGATTACGGTGGACTTCACGGCCGTCTGACAGAAAAGATATATCTTGCCCCGTTCAACCTCGCCGAGACCGGGCAATACTACCGGAGCAGAGGGTTTCACCTCTCCGATTATGAAATTGCCTTGAGCTATATGGCAATCGGCGGCATTCCCTATTACATGGATCGTATGCGGGCGGACTGGACCCTGAATCAAAATATCAATGAATTCTATTTCCGCAACGCCACGATTGACCAGGAATTCCGCGACATCTATACCGGTCTTTTTCAGTCAGCAGAAAGATATATCGACATCGTAAGTTCTCTTGCCGGCAAATTCTACGGAATGACAAGAAACGAACTTTTGGAAGACACGAAGCTCAAAGGTGGCGGGACATTTACCAGAATGATAGACAACCTGCAAGAATGTGGCATCGTACGCTCTTTCTCCCGCTATGGAAAGAAAAGAAAAGAAACCATATATCAGCTTTGCGACTTCTTCACGCTGTTCTATCTGAACTTCGTCGGACATAAAAAACAACGGAAAGACTGGACAAGTTTTCAAAGATCTCATGAATATGAGAGCTGGAGCGGACGAACGTTCGAACTTCTATGTTCCAGGCACATTGACCGGATCCGCGACGCCCTGCGCATAAAATCAGTCGGGCAGGACTACTGCTGGAGCGGACAGACTTCTGAAGGACGGAATGTCCAGATCGATATGATCATCCCGTCTCCGGATGAACGCACAGACTATCTCTGCGAGATGAAATTTTCCGAGAGCAGATACTTCGTGACAGCTGATTATGAGAAAAATCTTCTGGACAAACTGGACGCATTCCGCCACTCGAAAAACCACAAGCCATCCCATTCTCTCCTGCTGGTCATGGTCACCTCCATGGGTCTCGGAAACTCCGTGCACAATCACATCGTGAACGCGGAACTCACCCTTACAGATCTTTTTGGCGGCTGAAACGGCTTAGGTCCGATTGAAAATTCCTGAGTAAAAACACATACATTAGTTTATTTGAGAAAGGGAGCAAGTTAAATGACAAATAATATAGGATAATTTATTAACTTGCAAATCGCAAGAGAACTAATAGCACAGAAACATTTTCTAAAATATAGAATTAAACAGCGATGCAGTCATACAAGAATGAATTCTATCTTTAAAAAAAGCGAATTTAATACGCCCATTAGGGTTGGGTCTCTATTTAGCGGCATTGGAGCTTTTGAAGAGGCGTTAAAGCAGTTAAACATCTGCCATGAAATTAAATTTGCCTGCGATACAGGTGAAATAGAACTTATACCAGTAGATAATCCTGATATACGAAAAGCATATAAAGATTTGAACCGAAGAGTTAGAAAGCTAAATTTAGAAGAAAAATCAAAATTGAAATATTACAAGTCTTTGATTGCTCAAGAAAACGAAAAAATAAGGGATTATTGTTATCAATTGCCAAGCAAAGAAGATAGAATTCGTTATGTAACTGAGCTATACAAACATTACGAAGGCAACAAGAAGAATTTTGTCAAAGAGTCATATCTAGCTAATTACAATATAAATCCCAGCGATTTTCACACAGATATCCGTTTTATGAAAGGCGACGATTACGCTGGCCAGATTGACATTCTTGTAGGAGGGAGTCCGTGTCAAAGCTTTTCCACCTATGGGAAAAAACAAGGTCTAGAGGATGCGCGTGGTACATTATTCTATGACTATGCTCGAATTATTAAAGAGACACAACCCAAAATATTCATATATGAGAATGTAGCCGCGATAAAAACCAATGACAATGGGCATACTTGGGAAACAATGTTATCTGTCTGGGAATCGCTAGGTTATAATATTTATCATGATATATTAAATGCTGCTGATTATAATCACCCACAATTACGCAGACGAGTATTCTTAGTTGGCATAAGGGCTGACATTTGTACTACCCCATACCTATTCCCTGCGAAAAAGGTTTTAACAAAAAAAAGTACAGATTTTCTAGATAAGGATCCTGTACCATTAAAATACTATCTTGGCGAGGGCGGTTTTACATGGATTACAACGTATGAAAAACATAAACGTCGTTCTCGAGTGAATCAAGACATTATTGGTTGTCAAACAGCTAATCAGCAAGACAATTGGATTGGAGATTTCAGAATTGAACATCCACGACCAGAACATTATTTTGATCCGAGAATATTTGTGGGGAAATACGATTTTAAAGACGGAAAAGGATTGGTTGACGCAGTGGGGCGAAAACTCACACCAAGGGAGTGCCTGCGCTTAATGGGCTTCTCTGATGATTTCAAAATCGTTGTAGATGACCATCAAACATATCATCAAGCCGGCAACTCTATTGTTGTACCCGTGTTGAAGGAGATAATTCTTACACTAATTCCTTATTTGAAGTAGTTATGCGCAGGAAACAAACTGGTCCAGAACTTAAATTATTCGAGTTGGATACATTGAAATATATCACGCCAGATAACATAATGGACTCCATTCATTATATCGGAATATATCCTGAACGGATGTCACCCGCGGACGTAACATTTGCAAGAAAGTCTGGACTACTTGATTCATCTGCTGGTCGGTTTCATTTGAGTTGTGTAGCCCTGCATTATGTGTTAGGTGTTATTTCATTCAGAGAATATGCTTTCCTTATGCTTTCAAAACAATGGATAAAGACTACTAATATTGGAGATGGGCCAATTATATATAATGAGCCTTTGCTTCCATATATTCTCAATGAAATTCAAACTAGAGGTCGAATATCAAAAGTCGTTTTCACTCAAGACTTGGATAAAGCACTATCGTCAAAGTATGCTCCGGTCCTTTTATCCAACTTAGAGTCTTTGAGATATGTAAGGGGATTATTACTATCTTCGGAATTAGTCACTTTGGATAAAGATTATTATATTATTAATCCTCTTGCCTCTGCGCTTGTGAATAACATTATTCTCCTTCAAAGAAAATTCATGCCGCCTACTGAAGACAGCGAATATGAATCATATTGGAATACCATGTCACACGGGATTTTCGACATTGTCAATAATGGCAATAGAGGAATATATTCATCCTTCTTCCCTAATCTCTTGAAATAATATTCTCATGAAAAGAATTTCTAATCCGCCAAAAGCTAAATATCTTATGGGCTCTATGAGGCATATGGGATATTCATTCGCTGATGCCATTGCTGATGTTATGGATAATAGTGTCAGCGCTTCTTGCACTACAATTCGGCTATTGTTCCCCTCAAATGCAGAAAATATCTATGTGGGAATTCTAGATGATGGATATGGTATGTCCAAACAAGAACTCCTAAGAGCAATGTGTTATGGAAGCCAAGCAAATGAAAAAGAGAGAACCGAAAAAGACTTAGGACGATTTGGTTTAGGAATGAAGTCGGCTTCATTGTCACAGTGTCGAAGAATGACCGTCATCAGTAAAAAAGATGGTGAACTTAGTGCTTATCGATGGGACTATGACGAAATAACAAGCCAAGGGCAACGAGGAGATTGGGACGTTCTAGAATTAAACAATACTGAAATCCGTCAACAGTATTGCTATAAGGAAATTGAGACATTAGAGCACGGAACACTTGTGTTGTGGGAAGAGTTTGATGTTTTATACAAATCTTCTGGTGGACGAATATATGAGGCATTAACTCGTAATAGAAATAGTCTGCTAGACAGCCTTCCGTTGATATACCATCGTTTCCTCTCCGAAGATGGGTTGAAAATTTATATTAACTATGAAGAACTAAAGCCTTTAGATCCATTTTTGGTAAATCGTTCTGATTGCTCCTGGGGTACCATCCGTCAACCGATGACAGGTTCAAACGGGAAAGAGTATTTCATAGAAATTACACCATATAAACTGCCTTTTGTAACAGAGATGTCGGATGCAGAGCTGCAATTAATTGGCGGCGCAGATAAAATGAGCAAGATGCAAGGATATTTCATATATCGCAGCCGTCGCCTTATTCGCTATGGCACTTGGTTTGGCACGCCTCGGCATGAAGTGTCAAAATATGCAAGGGTTAAAGTCGATATCCCAAACTGCATGGATGACATTTGGAAAGTTGATGTCATGAAGCGAAATGCAGAGATTCCAATGGAGTTGGCTAAACTATTGGAAAAAACCATAGGCAATCTTATAGCAAAATCTACTAGGCAGACTAAATTCCGCGGTCGGAAAGTAACCTCAGAAGACGAAAAACAAGTATACGTATGGGATAGAATTGAATCACGTCAAGATTACTTCTCATACAAAATCAACCGTGACAATTGCTTCGTTCAATCAGTTCTTGAACAGTTGGAAGATTCACAGAAAACGGCAGTAGAATTGATGCTCCAACAGATTGAAAATAATATACCTATACACCAAATGCATCTGGATCACGACGACAATCACATTGATCACAGCGCTAAAGATAATGACGAACTGAATAATCTTTTAGAACAGGCCTCGATGGCAATTGATTGGCAAATCCACAAAGGTATCACACCCCCTCAAGCAATCGCAACGGTGATGGCATGTGAGCAGTTCCGGAATAATCAAGATTTAGATAAACTCATTAGCAAAAAGTATTCAATATGACATTAGCCGAATTAGAAGATGCTAAAGAGGCATTAAGAAAAACCGTTGAAGACCATAAAAAGCTTATGCCTATTGACAAGGATGATGTATCTTTCTTTGTCTCTCAACAGGTTGCCTTATGGAAGCGAAAAGGGCGTGAGGTAACACATAATGATGAAACATCATTGATAAATTACCTCGAGAGTTATCTGTTTGTCAAACACGATCATGATGGCTATGCCATCATTGATGACGCTCCTTTTGATAATATATGGTATACTAAGAATCCTCCCGAGAAGGAATATTTCTGGGAGCTGTTTTACCGTTATCATATTGAAAAGGGAGACTTGGACAGAAAATCCCTTCTCAAATTAGGCGATGTCACTCTTCCAAAGCTAATGAACTGTCTCGGCAATCCGAAAGAAAGGCTTTCAAGACAAAGGAAGCGTTATGGTCTCGTATTGGGAGACGTTCAATCTGGAAAGACAAGTACTTATTCAGGACTTATATGTAAGGCAGCAGATGCTGGCGTTAAAGTAGTTATTCTACTTGCCGGAGTTACCGAAACCCTTCGCCAACAAACTCAAGAGCGTATAGAAGAAGACATCGTGGGCCTTACCATTAGAACAGATAATTTTCACAATAACCAACCCACCAATGTTGGCGTAGGAACATTATCTGGGTGGGAGAATAAGGTGACGACTTTTACATTATACGAGGACGATTTTAATATGGTTCGAGCAAAGTCTATGTCATCGATAGGTTCACAGAAATCGATAGTACTCTTCGTCGTCAAAAAGAATGTCCCGGTCCTCACCCATTTGCACGAATGGCTTACCGGGTCTAACCAACATCTTAATTTAGACGGCAAACTTCCTTATTCTCTCCTCTTAATTGATGATGAAGCAGACAATGCGTCTATTAATACTAAAGACAGCTCTGTCGACCCGACTGCGACAAATAAAAAGATCCGTGAAATATGCGAAGTTTTCATGGATTCAAACTATGTGGGATTTACCGCTACGCCATATGCAAATATTTTTATCAACCCAGAAACTGATGAGGATATGGTTACGGCAGATTTATTCCCTAAAGATTTCATCTATGTGCTTCCCACCCCCGACCCTTATATTGGCGCTCAAAAAATATTCGGACAACCTTCCAAAGAACACCCTGATTATGGTAGTTGTTCGTATATGTTAGATAATGGCTATATCACAGACATAAAAGAGCCCTCTCCTGCTGACATTCACAATATGTCGGATCGTCAACAAGTAGAGGGCCCATTATTTTTCAAACACAAAAAGATTTGGCGTGGGCAACTACCAAAATCTCTTATTGAAGCAGTACGTTGCTATTATCTTGCAAACTCAATACGTGATATAGACGTAGAACAACGTAATGCGCCTCGCACTATGCTAATAAATATCTCTCGATTTGTAGGCGTCCATTCATACCTTAAAGGGGTTATTGATCAACTTGTCACTGATGATTTCAAAGAGATTAGAATTAATTTCAGTAAAAATCAAGAAAGAAACATCAATAATGAGCTATATAAGGAGTTGTACCGTTTGTTCAATCTTCATTATAGAAATTGTGGATACACCTGGGAAGAAGTTGGGACAAAAGATAATTTATTGCGAGGAGAAAAGCCTAAGGTTATCGTTGTCAACGGATCAAAAGAATCGAGAGAAGATAATCCTAATTATAAACGGAATCCCTCATTGCGCCTAATTGCAGTCGGCGGTTTAGCTCTTTCGCGAGGCTTAACACTAAGGGGACTTTCGACCAGTTACTTTTATCGTAATACTTGTACATATGACGTTCTAATGCAAATGGGACGATGGTTCGGATACCGCCCTCATTATGAGAAGGTCTGTCGTATATGGATTACCAATACAAGTGCCAACTGGTATCACGAAATCGCAGAAGCTACAGAAGAGCTTAAAAGTGAGTTAGCACGGATGCAGTCGCTTGAATTAACGCCCAAAGATTTTGGATTACGTATAAGACGAGATGATACGGCCCTTGAAATAACAGCACGCAATAAAATGCGCAAAGCCGGGAAGCTTGAAATACGGACGACTTTTTGGGGCGATGTTTTTGAAACTCCATATTTCAGTACTAACGTAAACGATAATTCTGTCAATATAGACGAAACTTCTACGTGGTTAGGTCAACTTGCCGGTAGAGGGTTTGAGTTTAAAAAAGTTAAGGGATTCTCTTCGTACATAGTGGAAGATGTTCCCGTAGATACGATTACAACATTCCTAGGAAAGATACACACGTCGGATAAAAACCTGAGATTCAATAGGCCTAACATAATAAAATTTATTAATGACAACAACGATGAACTTAATAAATGGGATGCTGTAATAGTAGGTGGTACCAGCGATATAGTAAGCGGATTATTGCCTGATTCCAATCTCATTCTAAACGCTTCTACTAGAAAATTTAGCGTAAGGGGTGACGGAGAAGGATTTTCATTCACTCATCAAGGAGTTGTCAGTGGTAATAATGACGGTAAAATAGGGCTCTCAAACCCACAAGCGGTTCAAAATGAATTTAAGGAAATGGAATCTAAAATCAATCCTCTTTCCGCTCAAAAGATCAACCGTTACACATGGTTCAAATATGCTAAAAGGAAGCCGACTTTGTTTATATACCCTGTCAGGCCATCTGATAAGACTAATGTCGAAGGGACTCTTGGTGATTATATAAACGAGCTTCATGGAAAACCCGTTATGGGCTATTCTGTCGGAATTCCAGGCTTTGGTCACGAATCAGATGCGCGTTCTTACTATACAAACGTTGTTTACCAAAATAATGATGGTCTTATTGATTCCGAAGACGATGAATAAAAATCTATGAATTATGATTACTGAATACGATTTCAACCTTGCTTCTGGCTCAAATTCATGGAAGCGCGTGGGTGAAGATCACCCAGTTAATCTTTATTATGGGAAAGACAGTAAAGGCCGTAATGCCATTGAATTTTCTGGTCAGTTTACAATTAATAGGAAAATACATTCTTCCGTAATAATTGAGATTACTCACTATAAATATCCAAATGGAGCAAAGTCAATAGTATTCTCCTTGCTAGACAATAAACTGCTACGTCCGTTCTGTGATTTCCTTAACTCAATGATTGAAGCAACATCAAAGTGTTGCCTGTCGAATCAAGATGCCTATCATGCAGTATGCGAAGTATACTTCATTATGCAGAAAATGTTTCGAACTAATACGGACATTTTATCGGAGGCTGAAATTAAGGGGCTCATAGGTGAATTGCTTTTCCTTAGGGATAGTTTATTTACCAAGGTCAGCCAAAGTATAGCTATAGGAGCATGGAGTGGTGCAGAAAAAACTCGAAAAGATTTTGCTTTAGAGCACGAGTGGTATGAAGTTAAAACAATAGATTACGGGAAAGACACTGTCCATATTTCATCAATTGAGCAATTAGATAGCCCAATTGAAGGTTCTCTGGTTATTTTTCAAGTAGAACGAATGGCAGAAGAATATAACGGACTTACGCTTAATGAGTTAGTGACTCAAATACTCAGTCTCATACCCTCGGTTAATGATAAAGATATATTTACCTCAAAACTACAAGACGCTCATTATTCATATAACACAAAATATGATGAATACGTTTATGAATTACGTGCTTTAGATGAGTATGTTGTTTCTGCGGAGTTCCCACGAATTACTCGTTCCGGCATCCCTTCAGCAATAGCAAAAGCAAGTTTCGACTTGATCATTTCCGACATTTTACCATATAAGAAATAATCACAATCATGACTATCGACGAGTATCGCGAAGAATTTCTTGCCCAATTGCGGAATAATGCGCAGGTAGAAGGAAATCTTAATCAGCATCAATTTATTAAAGAAGCGGTTGAACTCCTAGAAAAAAACGAGGTATTAATGAACCCTATCATATTTCATTGTAACATGAAGTCCCGAAATCGCAATCTAGGCTTTCATGCATATGCTTACGGTGAAGCTGATTCTACGATACAAATGCTAATCACCGATTTTGTTGACACCCAAGACGCTGGTACGCTTACAAATGAAGATATCCGGTCTTTATACAACAAAATGCAGTATTTCGTTCAGGATGCAGCTGATGGGGTGATAGCAAAAGCTGCAAGCGATGAGTCGGATTATGTGATTGACATTGCAAAAGAGTTCAAACAAAAGATCGGCCAATTTGAAACGACAGAAGTCACCGCCTTCCGCTTTTTTATCGTGACAAACAAAACTTTGTCCACTCGAGTAAAAAGTTTGGAACAGGAATCATTATTAGGGCGTCCTTCCATTCTTCAAGTGTGGACTTTGGAAAGGTTCTATGATAATTTTCGCAGTTCGCAAAGTGAAAGAATAATGATTGATTGTAAGGAATGGGGAGTTAATGGGATTCAATGCCTAAAAGCTAACATATCACAATCAAATAAATTCGATTCTTATATGGGTATCGTCCCGGGATTAATGCTGGCCAAACTTTTCAAGCGATACCAAGGTCCGCTATTAGAAGGGAACATTCGTTGTTTCCTTAGTGCGAAAGGAAAAGTAAATAAAGCGATTAAGGCAACAATTATCGGAGATTCTCCTGAGCGTTTCTTTACATATAATAATGGCATTGCCGTTGTTGCAAACTCCGTATCTTTATCCCCTGACGGTCATTATATTACGTCTTTCGATGGATTTCAAATTGTAAATGGTGGACAAACGACGGTTTCTCTTTGCAATGCTTATATAAAAGGTGAGGTTTCCGAAGGAAATTTGGAGAAGATTTTTGTTCCAATGAAATTGACTGTCCTTAATTTCAACTTGGACGACATTGAAGACCCTGAGCAATTGCAAAAGAGCAAAGACGACTACAACGATCTTGTTCAACAAATAGCCCGTAGTTCAAATTGGCAGAATCCGACAAAGGAGGCTGATTTCTTCTCTAATGATCCTTTCCACAGAGAAATGGAACGATTATCTCTTCTTATTGAAAACCAAACTCCACCGAAACCTGGACAGGTCAATGGCACTTTCTGGTTTTACGAACGCTCAGCTCATCGTCACGAGCAAGCTACGTTCAATATGACACCTGCAAAGCGAAAACAATGGCTTGAGCAACATCCAAAGAATCAGGTTATTACCAAAGAAAAGCTAGGCGTATATTATAATACTCTTGAGCTACATCCCGATAGTGTTAGCAAGGGTCCCGTCAATAACTGGGATTTGTTCTCATCAAATATTGTTGAGTTAAAAAAGAAGAATCCAGCAGCAATAAATAGTTATTTCTTTAGGAAACTTGTTGCGGTAAAGATTCTATATGATAAAACAGACAAAATAATAAACGTCGCAGACTGGTACCCTGTCGGTGGTTACAAAGCAATTTATATTCCTTACACAATATCGAAGATTATTGCGACGCTCCCAGATGGTAAAGAGATTGACTGGAAAAGGATCTGGCGAAATCAGGATATTTATCCGTCATTAGCACATCAAATAGAGATTACTGCATACCAAACTATGCAGTTCATGAGAAAAGTAAGCAAAGGGGGTAATGAACGTACACTAGCTATTAAAGAGGAGACATGGAAAGAATATCGTAAAGAAGCATTAAATCTCACACACGATTTCCTTCAAGATGCCGTAGATAGTGCATTTGAAAAAGAAGATGCTAAATCTCAGGAACGCCAGACCAAATTTGAACAGATCACAGACTTATGGAGTCAATATATGACTCAAGGGGCCGGCCATTTTAAGCGAATTTATGAGGATATTGACAGAATGAGGCTTTTGACTGGCAGTGATCGAGAAGTCATTAGAAAGGGTATTATTGGCATCGAACGAGGAAATTTATCTGACCGTCAAGTGAAGCAAATGGCTCAAGTTCTCGACAAGCTTGAACATGATACCGACTATATTCTCCCTTCAAAGTAAAATAGTATACCCTGGCTATACTATCAATTTAGAGAATGCTTGCTACATTTGAAAAACCATTTGAACAATGGAGAACGATATAACAAAAGACAAGATAGACTATCTGCACACGCAATCGTTCACTTCAGCAGTGGACGACATGACCGAATACTGCGCCAAAATGGGAGAAGGCA
>CAVKAQ010000074.1:0-11331 GCA_963654225.1 Butyricicoccaceae bacterium
AGAACACGACTGAATTTACAGTTAAAATCAACTTCACGAAAGCAGAATAGTTGCTGTTTTTTGATATTTGGGCAAGGCGAACAACGCAGTAGATCGCATAACTTGGAGCGCAGCGACAGAAGGGGTGTCGGGGAATACTTTCCCCGTGCTCCTAGGAGCTGTCGCTTTAGCGACTGAGGGTAAAATAAAAAAACAACTGACTCGAAATTACTTTTGAGTCGGTTGTTTTTGTTTTTGAGAAAGATAGTCCTACTATCTTTCTCAAAAACACTCGCGCATTATCTGTGTAATATTCCGAGTCTTACCCATCGTGTAGAAATGAACGGCAGGGACGCCGTGTGCGATAAGGTCTTTGCACTGGCGCGCGCACCATTCAGTGCCTATCCGATAGACCTCCTCCTTGTCGTCTTTGGCACGGGTTATCTCTTCTGTCAGCTCCTTTGGAATATCAAGCGAGAATGATTCCGGGAGCAGTGCAAGCTGCTTGAAGGATGACAACGGCTTGAGTCCCGGAATGATCGGGACATTTATGCCGGCTGTTCTGCACATATCCACGAATTTGTAGAACACGGCATTGTCAAAGAACATCTGGGTGATGATATAGTCAGCTCCAGCATCAACCTTGCGCTTGAGATTCTCGATGTCGGTCTCTATGTTGGCGCACTCGAAATGCTTCTCCGGATAGCCTCCGACTCCGATGCAGAATTTGCAGTCATTTTCCTCATCGAATTGTCTGATTGCTGAAACCAGTTCATTCGCGTGTGCATATCCTGAAGGGTGAGGGGTGAAACGCTTCTCTCCGGTTATGGAGTCTCCGCGCAATGCCATAACATTCTCAATGCCCAAGAATCTGTAGCTATATAGTTCACTTTCAATCTCTTCAGCTGATGTGCCTCCGCAGATGATGTGCGGTACCACGTCAATGTCAAATTCGGACTGGATTGCCGCGCATACGGCCACTTCGCTTACTCTGTTGCGGACAAGATGTCTGGAATATGTCCCGTCCTTTTCCATCTTGTACGTGAATTCATCCCTGTGACAGGTTACGTTGATATATTTCGGGCTGAACTCCATAAACTCCCTTATAGTGCTAGTAAGCGTTTTCTTGTCCATACCGTTTAGTGGAGGGACAATTTCAATTGAAGGGAATGCTTTCTTGCTGCTGTTCAGTATGTCTGTAATTTTCATCTTTCTTTGTGTTTTGTCTGTTTTGGACAATTTCTATAATAAGTGTCCGAGGAACTGCTTTGCCTTGTCTTCTGTCATATTCCGTCTCTTCCGGTAGTCCTCGAATTCGGATTCTGTGATATGCCTGATTTCCGGATACGTGGCTTCAGGATGGAAGAATATGAATCCGCAGATTGACGCGTCCGGAATCATCGCGTAACTCTCTGTAAGTCGGATGCCCAGTTTGTCTCCGTCTGGAAGTATGTCGAGTATGTCACGCTTCAGTGTATGGTCCGGGCAGCTGGCGTACCCTGCGGCTGGTTTTACGATTTTTATGTCGCCGGAGCGGTTGGCTGCCGGATGTATTCCTGATTTCAAATGTCCGTCAAGCCAGGCGGATGCGGCTTCGGCCAACGTTACACGCACAGACCTGTTCAGCATTTCATCGTAGGTGCCGTTCGTCTTTGCTGTTTCGTTGCCTGTATATGGCAGTGAAGGCATTTGCGGATGTCTGTATCCGCTCGGTTTGCATCCGCAGGAACATTCTGCATTGCGGCAGGTTTGTACGCTGACCGCGAATGCTCCCATAGGTCCGTAACTGTCAGTGGGGACATAGTCTGCAAGCGATAGCCTGTGAACGAATCCCGCCGGCAGTTTCTGGGATGGGCTCTGACGCATCATCGGGAACGTTACCGTGTGCGCCTTTCCATTGTCAACATATTGAGCGTCAATATCATTTCCGTTGCTGCGAGCCTGCAGGATTCTTTCGGAAATCTGGATTATGACTTCGTGGCGCTGCCTATATCTGTCTATGACAGCCTTGCCGTCATCCAACGTCTTGCCGATAGCCGGGTCGTCAGGCAATTCCTGTCCATATTTTATGCCCCAAACCGCAAGAAACATTCTCCAGTCGAAATATGGCATAACCTCGTCAATGGTAAGCTCCATTGCCGGAATGTCAGCCAAGTTGTATTCTTCCGGCCGCAGATAAGATTCTGCCGGGAATATGTCTGCATCCTGTCTTGAACTTTCATCCTTGGAAGCAGTTGGCTCCGATGCTTTTTGAGGCTGAGCCTTTTGTCCGCTTTCATATAGGGCGCGGATTTTTGCCTGTGCCTCGTGCTCTTCGGATTCGAATTTCTCGCGGTTCATCATACAGCGCTTTGCCATCACGGCAGATGTTGAAGCGTCTGAACTGTAGAAAACGTGTCCGTAAAGAGGTGCGAGTTTTACTGCGGTATGCAATGCGGATGTGGTGGCTCCACCTATGAAAAGAGGAGTGTTTAGGCCTCTCCGTGTCATTTCCCTGCATATTTCTTCCATCTGGAACAGTGACGGCGTGATCAGTCCGCTGACTCCGATTATTGCGGCGTTGTGCTTCTCCGCTTCGTCAAGAATCCTTTCCTTCTCCACCATTACGCCTAAGTCTATGACTTCGAATCCGTTGCATCCAAGTACTATACCTGTGATGTTCTTGCCGATGTCGTGAACGTCGCCCTTTACGGTTGCGTTGATGATGACCGGTCTGGACGTCTCGCTTGTGTCATTGCCTGTCATATAAGGCTCAAGCACGGCGACCGCGTCTTTCATCACCTTGGCTGATTTAACCACCTGTGGAAGAAACATTTTGCCGACTCCGAACAGTTCCCCGACGCGCTCCATTGCAGACATCAGCGGACCTTCGATTACTTTTACTGCAGTGCCGTATTTGCGGTAACATTCCATCACGTCCGCCTCCAGGCCAAGGCTTTTGCCCTTAATCAATGCCTGTTTCATCCTCTCTTCGGCATCTTGCGGCAAATCATTGTCTTTGGATGTCGCGGCACTGCTTGAGGAATCCGGCTTCCCGGCTTCCTTTGCTTCAAGAATTTCCTGTGCCTTCGCGATAAGCCTTTCAGTGGCTTCCGGATCTCGGTTCAATATGACATCCTCGGCCTTTTTCAGGAGGTCCGGCTCGATGTCGTCATATACTTGAAGCATACCCGGATTCACGATTCCCATATCGAGCCCGGCCTTGATGCCGTGATAGAGGAATATCGAGTGCATAGCTTCTCGGACGGTGTTGTTACCCCTGAATGCGAATGAAAGGTTCGAGATACCTCCGGACGTGTATGCGCCGGGAAGATTCTGCTTTATCCATCTGACGGCCTCTATGAAATCGACTCCGTATTTGGCGTGTTCCTCGATTCCTGTGCCCACAGAAAGCACATTTACGTCGAAGATTATATCGTGAGGCGGAATGCCGAGCCCATCGACCAGAAGCCTGTATGCGCGCTCGCAGATACTTATCTTCCTGTCGTAAGTCGTAGCCTGTCCCTCCTCGTCAAAAGCCATCACCACCATTGCGGCGCCGAAATCGTGTATCTCGCGCGCCTTGTTCAGGAATGATTCTTCGCCTTCCTTCAGGCTTATGGAGTTGACTATACATTTGCCCTGAGCATTCTCAAGCCCTGCTACTATGGTCTCCCAGTGGGATGAATCAATCATCAGGGCTGCCCTTGCGACTGCGGGGTCGTTGGAAATGTATCTGACAAACTTTTCCATACAGGCGCGGCTGTCCAGCATCGCGTCATCCATATTTATGTCGATGATGCTTGCGCCGTTATCAATCTGGTTTGCTGCTATCTGCAATCCGGTTTCATAGTCTCCGGCAGCAATGAGTTTGGCGAATTTTCTCGAGCCGGCTACGTTTGTCCGTTCTCCTATGTTAGTGAAATTGTTGTTCTTCAGGTCAATGCACACCGGCTCCAATCCGCTTACGGTCAATGGCTCGGAAGACTTCGCACCCTGAACTTCCCTCGGGCGGGAATCCCTCACCGCATTGCGTATTGCTGAAATATGCTCAGGTGTGGTTCCGCAACAGCCTCCGACTATGTTCACGATTCCGGAGTCGGCCATTATCTTTACGGCTGCGGCCATCTCTTCCGGCGTTTCGTTGTATCCGCCCATTTCATTCGGCAGCCCGGCATTCGGATAGCAACTTACGGGGCAGTCTGAAAATTCGGAAATTTCTTTGACAAGAGGGGTCAGTTCGGCGGCTCCGAGCGAGCAGTTGAGGCCGAATGCCGTCAGCGGATAATGGCTTACAGATGTGTAGAATGCCTTTATCGTCTGTCCGGTCAATGTTCTTCCGCTTTTGTCGTTTACAGACACGGAAACTATTGCCGGAAATGCGCCGTCCTCGTTAAGCTTTTCCAAAATCTTGGAATTGCCTTCTGCCTTGGCCTTTTCAATGATTTTCTCAAGGGCATAGATTGCCGCTTTTGTGTTAAGAGCGTCGAAGCAAGTCTCTATCAATATGATATCAGCTCCACCGTCAATCAGTCCGCGTATCTGTTCATCGTATGCGGACACCATATCCCTGAAATTGAAAGGTCTCTCGTCCGGATGGTTTATATCGGGGGTGAGACTCAATGACTTGGATGTCGGACCGACACTTCCGGCCACGAATATTTGCCTGCCTGTTGAAGTCGTGCCCCAGTCTGCGGCTTCTCTGGCTATCGATGCGCCTTTGAGCGCCATCATATATGCGAGAGAATCGGTGCCGTATTCGTGCTGGGATATTTTGTTGGCGCTGAATGTGTTGCTTTCGATGATGTCAGCTCCGGCGTTGATATATTCCTTATGTATTTCCGCGATAATCTCCGGATGCGTCAGATTCAGGCATTCGTTGTTGCCGGCAAGTTCCTTGTCTTCCGGAAACTCCGGAGCGTGGAAATCCCTTTCGGCGAGATTGTATCGCTGAATCATAGTTCCCATTGCGCCGTCAAGAATCAGTACGCGCCCATTGAATATTTTTTTGTCGAACATAGCGGATAGAAAAATTCCGGGTTGTGAATGTCCGGAACCATAGCGTCCGGAAGAATTATTTAAGAAGTCTGGCTCTGAGTTTGGTCAGCATATCCGCAGTCATGGACTTCAGGTCGTACATTGGCTTCCAGTCCCATTCCTCGCGGGCGCAACTGTCGTCCATACTGTCTGGCCAGCTGTCGGCTATGCTCTGCTTGAGCGGGTCCGGGGCATATTCCATCTCGAATCCGGGAACTTCTGCGCGTATCGCTTCATATATCGTTTCGGGAGCAAAACTCATCGACGCTATGTTGAATGCGTTGCGG
This sequence comes from Butyricicoccaceae bacterium, assembly GCA_963654225.1. GTDB lineage: Bacteria > Bacteroidota > Bacteroidia > Bacteroidales > UBA932 > Cryptobacteroides. The sequence goes on from CAVKAQ010000074.1 coordinate 5,283, forward strand.
TGAATCAGTCGCGACGGGTCAGCTTCCATAAGTTTTATCGCTCCGTTAAGCGCATCCGGCATATACATCATGTCCATAAATGTTCCGGGCTTGAGTGGACATACGAATTTTTCACCTCTGACGGCAGAATAGTAGATGTCAACTGCGTAATCGGTGGTGCCTCCTCCGGGCAATGTCACATTCGAAATCAGACCGGGAAATCTCACGGACCTTGTGTCAACCCCGTATTTGAGAAAATAGTAGTCGCTCAGCAGTTCCGTGGTGACTTTAGACACTCCGTAAATCGTGCGGGGACGCTGAATAGTATCCTGTGGAGTTCCGACGTGTGGCGTGGAAGGTCCGAAGGAGCCTATGGAACTGGGCGTGAATACCATACAATTGTTCTCGCGTGCAACTTCAAGCACATTCCAAAGTCCGTCTATTCCTATTTTCCACGCGAGTTTGGGCTTGTTTTCAGCTACTACGGACAGGAGGGCGGCGAGATTGTAAATCGCATCGATGTTGTATTTCTTGACTACTTCGGAAATAATTGCTCCGTCTGTGACATCCGCTATCTCCGAAGGTCCGGATTCCTTGAGTACACCGGATGGCTCGCTTCCTTTGATATATCCGGCGACAACATTACCGTTGCCGTATCGCTTGCGCAATTCCATAGTCAATTCGGAGCCGATTTGTCCTGTGGCGCCGATGATGAGAATATTTTTCATCTTACAACCTTCGATTATTTGTGTGCGGGATTGCGGATAGTGTGGAAACTGTCGAATGATTCCGAGCCGTAGAACCCTCTTGCAAAAATAATCAGAAATTCAGTATATCGCAACCTGCGGGCGCTGCAGTCGGGATATTACTTTGAAATATCGCCGATTTTGCGTAATTTGCAGTCATAAACGGAATGCTTGGCCGGTGTCCCTGTCCGGAAACCGAAAGCATTGAAAATCATTACGCGATGTACGGAAAAATGAAAGAATACCTTTCCAAGGCTCTGGACGAGATCAGAGAGGCGGGATTATACAAAGATGAAAGACTTATCGAGAGCTCTCAATCGGCATCGATTCAAGTTGCAGGCAAAGAAGTGCTGAATTTCTGCGCCAACAATTATCTGGGTCTGGCCAATGACCCGAGACTTGTGAAGGCGTCTGCGGCGATGATGGACAAGCGCGGATTCGGAATGGCTTCAGTCCGTTTCATTTGCGGTACACAGGATATACACAAGCAGTTGGAACGTGCTATCAGTGAATATTTCCATACTGAGGATACCATTTTGTATGCTGCGTGCTTTGATGCCAATGGCGGTGTGTTCGAGCCTTTGCTTACAGAAGAGGACGCGATAATTTCCGATTCGTTGAATCACGCCTCGATTATTGACGGCGTGCGTCTCTGCAAGGCGAAGCGCTACAGGTATGCAAATGCAGATATGGCCGACTTGGAGTGTTGTCTTCAGGAGGCTCAGGCTCAAAGGTTCAGAATCATTGCGACGGACGGTGTGTTCTCGATGGACGGCAATGTGGCGCCGGTGGACAAGATTTGCGAACTGGCGGAGAAATATGATGCGCTTGTAATGGTGGATGAATCTCATTCTGCCGGAGTCGTAGGCGCGACAGGTCACGGCGTGAGCGAATTGACGAACACTTATGGGCGCGTGGACATTTACACAGGCACGTTGGGCAAGGCGTTCGGCGGCGCTATGGGAGGATTTACTACCGGACGCAAGGAAATCATTGAACTTCTCAGGCAGAGAAGCCGTCCGTATCTGTTCTCCAACTCATTGGCTCCGTGCATTATAGGTGCCAGTCTTGAGGTGTTCCGCATTTTGAAAGAAGGCAATGAACTTCACGATAAACTGGTGGAGAATGTCAACTATTTCAGAGACAAGATGATTGCCGCAGGCTTTGACATAAAGCCTACGCAAAGTGCCATCTGTGCAGTAATGCTGTATGATGCGAGACTGTCTCAGATTTTTGCTGCAAAGATGCAGGATGAAGGCATATATGTCACCGGGTTCTATTATCCTGTGGTGCCTAAGGGACAGGCGCGAATCCGTGTTCAGCTTTCTGCCGCGCACAATAGGGAACAGTTGGAAAAGTGCATTGCCGCTTTTGTCAAGGTGGGCAAAGAACTCTCAGTTCTCAAGTAACTATGTGGGTCGTTCCTGATACACTGGTTCCTGCGTTGCTGCTGCAGATATTGGTCGTGGGATATACCCCGGGACCGGCTAATATCTATGCGCTTACGATGGCTATCCGGCATGGTCGGCGAAAGTCGCTCCGGATGTGGGCCGGACTTGCTGTAGGTGCGTCAATAGCTGTCTGCGTGGTTGCCGTTCTTACTCATTTTCTGGGTGAAGCATTGGGGGATTATGTCGTATATCTGAAGTATTTCGGTGCGGCATATCTGGTGTATCTTGCCTATAAGGTATGGAAAAGCGGTGCGTCTTCCGATAAAGACGGGGACTGTACTTTCCTGAGCGGAATGTTGATGCAGATGACAAACGCCAAGATATTGCTGTTTGAACTCAGCGTGTTCAGTACATTTGTCTTGCCGTATTCACATAACTTGAAAGACCTGTTTCCGGTTGCGGCGCTGTTGCTTGTAGCAGGCCCCGGAGCGAATCTGGTCTGGCTGATAGTCGGCAGTTATCTTTCTGCATTGTTTACACGATATTACCGCCAGGTGGATTTGGTTTCCGCTATCGCGATTGTTCTGTGTGCCGTATATATTCTTGTTTCGTAAGTGGTTGACAATGTCAGATTCAGATAATCTCAAGTTTGCCGTGCAGTCGGCCTATTGCATTTTCCATCAGAAACTTATGGTATATAAGTATTCCAACAGCCGGCGTCAGAAAGACGAAATTGAAGATGCCGTGTCGTCTTATGCGATGGAAATGAATCGTAGGTTATACGATATTTTGTCGGGCGGACGGGCTGACTTTCTGATGGATCATATACGCTTCGAGGAGGATCTGACGGCTGCCGTTGACAAGTTGGAGACAATGTTGTGACGCAAGGGCGGGGTATCTCAAGCGAGAAACATATATAATTTAAATATCTATGGATCATCTTCCTAAATTCGATATGCCGATGTTGGCCTCGGCGATAAATTTCCTTCTCAGAGATGAGGAATTTGAAAATCTTGACCAGATTTGTGATTATTATCACGAAGACAGAAAAGAACTTGAGGATAAGTTGGCTGCGGCCGGCTATACATTCAGCGAAGAACAGAACCGCTTTATCTAAACTATTATGCCTTTGTCGCGGCCTGCCAGACGATGTACCGTATCGGTGCGGCAGTGAAACTGAAACTGCTGGGCTACAAATTTGAACGAATTAATTAGAATCGGGCTTGACTCAGTTCTCAATAAGTCAACGTCTTAACCTTAAATCAAACAGTCTGCAGGTGGACATTTGCCGAAAAGCATTAAATTTGCGCCCTCATTTTTCTGCTTTTTGACAATATGAACAGTAAACTAGATTTTCATCCTAAATTCTTTACCTGTATCAAGAACTATAACAAGGCGACATTCGCATCTGATGTGATGGCCGGCGTGATTGTCGGTATTGTTGCCCTGCCTCTCGCTATAGCATTCGCAATTGCTTCTGGCGTTTCTCCGGAAAAAGGTATCGTAACAGCAATTATCGCAGGCTTCATAGTCTCCTTCTTGGGTGGCAGCAAAGTCCAGATAGGAGGGCCTACTGGCGCATTCATAGTAATAGTCTATGGCATCATACAGCAATATGGCATTAGCGGCCTTACCATCGCCACAATAATGGCAGGCGCGATGCTTATTCTGCTCGGCGTATTCAAATTGGGTACAGTCATCAAGTTCATACCTTATCCTGTAGTTATCGGTTTCACGAGCGGTATTGCGGTTACAATTTTCACGACCCAGATGGCTGACGTCTTCGGATTGACATTCGGTGATGACAAGGTTCCGGGAGATTTCATCGGCAAATGGATGCTGTATTTCAAGCATTTCGACACGGTCAACTGGTGGGATGCGATAGTGAGTGCAGTAAGTGTGCTGATAATATTCATTATGCCGCGTCTGTCAAAGAAAATTCCGGGCTCTCTGGTCGCCATTGTGCTGGTTTCCATAGGAGTATATTGCCTGAAATCATTTCTTGGAATTGACAACATTGATACTATAGGTGACCGGTTTACCATTGATTCTCATCTGCCTAAGGCTGACGTGCCTTCCCTTGACTGGGAAGCTGTCAAGAATCTGTTTCCGATAGCAGTTACTATTGCGGCTCTGGGAGCGATTGAGTCATTGCTTTCCGCGACCGTTGCTGACGGTATGATAAGTGACCATCACAATTCAAATACTGAGCTGATAGCATTGGGTATCGCGAATATGGTGACTCCGCTTTTCGGCGGTATTCCTGCAACCGGTGCGATTGCAAGAACTATGACCAATGTCAACAACGGCGGACGTACTCCAGTGGCAGGAATGGTGCACGCGGTGGTTTTGCTTCTGATTCTCCTGTTCCTTATGCCTCTGGCGAAGTTCATTCCTATGGCTTGCCTGGCCGGAGTGCTCGTCGTGGTGTCATACAATATGAGCGGTTGGAGGACCTTCAAGGCATTGCTGAAAAATCCGAAGTCGGATGTGACAGTGCTTCTGATAACATTCTTCCTGACAGTGGTTTTCGACTTGACCGTAGCGATTGCGGTGGGGCTCCTTCTCGCCTGTGTGCTGTTTATGAAGCGAGTTATGGAAACGACTGAAATATCTGCTGTAAAGCACGAGATCAAGGTCCAGGACGAGTCCGGCATACATACTTATGATGAAGGTATTGTCATACCGAAAGGCGTTGAGGTTTATGAAATCAACGGCCCGTATTTCTTTGGAGTTGCAACTCAGTTCGAGGAACTTATGTCTGAATTCAGAGACAAGTCCAAGGTCCGCATTATCCGTATGAGAAAGGTTCCGTTCATTGATTCCACTGGAATACATAACCTTACCAACTTGTGCGAGATGAGCAAGAAAAAGAAGATTACAGTCGTTCTTTCGGGTGTTAATCCTAAGGTGCACAGCGCTTTGCATAAGGCGGGATTCTACCGCCTGCTTGGCGAGAAGAATATTTGTCCGAACATAAATGTCGCTCTGGAGCGCGCGAATGAGATAATCGGGCAGTAAACTACGTTTTTGGTTCGCTTGAAATCTCGGCTTTGTTTGCGTCAAGTGCATTAGCGGTTGGCAGGCGTATTTTCAGGAGTTTATTGAATTTCTGTTGAATTAAACTCGGACAACTCCTAAATTTGCACTGAAAATCAGTGCTGTCTATGCTAAAACTGCAAACTCAAGTTGACATTTCTGCCGGTAGAATAGGATTGTCGTATGATGACAAGATACTTCTTCTGGGCAGTTGTTTCTCGGACAATATCGGTCTGATAATGAAGAATATGGGGTTTGACGTGCTTGTCAATCCTTTCGGGACGCTGTATAACCCTGTTTCTGTGTGCAACTCCATAAGGCGGCTTGATTCTGCAGTGCCTTTTTCTGAGGAAGAGTGTGTGCAGATGGGTGCTGGCTCGGAATTGTATTGCTCGTTCAGCCACCATACTGCCGCTGCCAGAAGGACAAAGGAGGAGTTTTTGGCGGATGCGAATTCCGCTTTGAATGAGGATTCAGTGTTTTTTAAAAGCGCTGATATTGTGCTGATTACACTGGGAACTTCGTGGGTGTTCAGGCATAATGATTCAGGTGAAATCGTGTCGAATTGCCTGAAGCGGGATGCCAAGGAGTTTACACGTGAATGCCTCAATCTCAAGATGTGCACGATGTTGCTGGACTCTCTTGTGTCCAGGTATCCTGACAAGAAATTCATCTTTACTGTAAGTCCAATCCGTCATCTGAAGGACGGCGCTCACGGCAACATGGTCAGCAAAAGCACGTTGCTGCTTGCCGAAGAGAATGTCGTCGGAAAACATCCCGACAGATGCGAATACTTTCCGGCGTATGAGATAATGATGGACGAACTGCGTGATTACAGATTTTATGCTGATGATATGGTGCATCCTTCGCCTTTGGCTGTCAATTATATATGGG
>CAVKAQ010000075.1:0-11292 GCA_963654225.1 Butyricicoccaceae bacterium
AAAAAGAAGAAAAAGTTCCTTTTCTGTGCAAAATCTGATGATCTTGTTATACTAAGTCATCTTTTGAATCTCGGCGCATCCTCAAAAATGAATAAAAATGGATTTGGACTTTCGTGGGGGGGGGTACATTTGCAGTGTATTTTAACTTATCCAAACAAAAATCTCGGACAGCAAAAACCCTAAAATGAGAATAAAAATGAAAAAAGTTTTTTATGTATTCGTGTTTGCCTTTTTGATGTGCGCCTGCAACAAAGAGTCGGAAGATACTAATGGTTCGCAACAAAACTTGCAATCAAAATCAATTGTGATAAGAAATGGTAGCTCGAGAACTACCCTCACTTATGATAAAGACGGGAGAATTTTTCAATTCAGTTATGCTTATGAGCGAGATGGTGTTGATGTCGAATATTATACGGATACTTTTTCGTTTTCAGGTTCTGATTTAACAATAACAAGTGATATGTATGGCGACGATATATGTGAGTTAATGAACGGAAACATTGTCAAATTGGATTATGAGGTTGATTCATATCACAAACATTATGAATACGAATACGAAAGTGGCTTCTTAACGCATAAACATATTGAATTCGAAGATGAAGAAGACAGTTATGTGGATGACATTAACTTTATATGGAAGAACTCCTGCCTCGTTAAAATTATACGAATAACCGATGACAACGCTTCAGATGAGGATATTACTTTATTTACTTATGGCGAAGATTCCAACCCTTATTATGGTTCTAACTTTGATCCCTTAGCTATTTTCTTGGGGAAAAGTGTTGCTTATGGTTCCCGCTCATATAAATTAGTTGGCTTATTGGGAAGGAGTTGCAAGAAACTTCCAATATCTATTAGGTATTATGATGAACTCAAATGCTCAATAATTACGGCTTCTATTGAATATAAATTCTGGAACGGTTCTTTAAGTGAGATAAAGCTTACATCATCTTCCGGTGAAGAGAGCTTGTATACAATCACGGTCATATAAACATCATAACCAAACAGAGAGCGGGCATAGTCCCGCTTTTTTTATTCGGCTTTTGAGATGCCGGCAGACTCGACTCTGAGATTGGAAAGTCCGTTTCTGCGCAGTTCGGCTGCAAGGGACTCTGCTTCGGCAGAACTGTCGAAAGGTCCGACAATGAAAGAAACTATGCCGCCGTCCGTATCTCTGACCATATCCGTGTCAGAAGCGGATCTGACAGCCGTCAGTTCGGTCTCCGATAGAGCGCTGCCGTTGGCAGGGAAAATCCTTACCTGGAAGAGTTCGTGAATGGACTTTTCAATCTCTCTGGCTTTAGGCACGGTAATAGTTTTTCCATTCAGGAATGCAACTATGACTGCGCTCCTGAAGCCTGCCCTCTTGACCTTGTTGAGATTTGCAAGAACATCCTTGTATGAATGGAACAGTCCCACGGAGTAAATATGCTTGCCGGTGCTGCCTGTCCGTTCGAACACCGGACTTAAGCCCTTTATCTGCTTGACCGTTGCTTTGGAACTTAACGAGAACAGCTGTATCTGATATATGAGTCCCTCAGGCAGCGTATTGTCTTCGGCAAAACGTCCTTCCGGCAGAATCTGGAACGTGTAGTCGAAGGAAGGCTTAGGCTTCTCCATATCCAATTTCACCGGCTTGCCGAGTTCATTCTTCTTGAAAGTATATGCCGATGCGACACCTACAACCTCCCGGTCGGCCTCTTTCTGAAGCTTCTCCGGATCTATCACGACTCCGCTTTTAAGGAAATTCAATTCAATGTCCTGTAATTCCTTGGATACTCTCGCCAGAGAATCCTGCAATCCGGGAAGAGCGGCTTCCTTGCTGAGAATTGAAGCCTGCAACTTTGCTTTCTCTTCAGCTGAAGCCTGTGCGTACATAGACCTGTCTTTGTCCAGCTCGGAACTGTAGCGGAATATGGAATCGCGCAACGACCTAACCTCCAGCATCTTCTGCGTATATTTATGTGTCTCGTCGTTATCCTGGATATCTTTTGCCGTGGCGGACGCATTGTCCATCCTTGTCGGGTCATTTGCAGGCGTCAGCGCGCATAATTTTCTAAGTTCTTCCGCTGTGCGGATTTCGGTCCTCACAGGCATACTGTCGTATTCGAGAACGTAGATATAGACACTGTCGGCCGAACATTCTCGATTTGATGCGAAGATGGAATAGCGCCCGTCAGCAGTGTTTATGTAAAGAAAATCATCGTAAGGGGATGAGTAGGGGAAACCCATATTCACAGGTACGCCCCAGTCATTCAATTCGTTATCCCAGTTGGACACATACAGGTCATAGCCTCCCATTCCGTATAATCCTTTCGAGGCAAAGAACAGCTGGGTTCCGTCCGGAGAAACCATAGGATAGATTTCATCGGCTGAAGACGTTATCTGTTCATTAACAAGCTCAGGCACAGACCATATCGTATCTCTTAGGCTGGAACGGCAGATGTTTCTGATGTTGTCGGAATCCTTTGCTGACCAATATATCGTCTCCGCATCGGAAGGCAGATATACAGCTCTGGCAAACGCGCCTCCTGTCGAATCAAGCTGATTCGGAGTGCTTCTCCAGCTTCTGTTTTGAAGAGGATAGTATAAGAAGAAGTCTTTCAATGAGAAACGCTCTTTGGCGACGGTTACCGGACGGCTGCAGAATCCCGTCATATTGTAGCCGTTCTGCGCCTGTACCATCGCTTCGTCAATCGCAATCTTGCCCAGCGAGTCAGCCTCGGATTTGGCATCTTCAAAGATTCCAAGTGCTTCGCTGAACTTGTAATTCTTTATCAATGAATCAGTAACGGAAACAATGCGGCTGTAGTCCACAGCCTTTCCTGCAGTGACGACAGAATCCGCGTCTTCGCTTCCGTATGCGGCGAAGCCTGACAGACAAATCAGAAGTATCGAAAATATAACCTTGACTCTTTTCATAATCGTGGACTGCAAAAATAAGAAAATCCTCAGAGAAAGTTTCGTTGTACGAAAAAATTAGATAAATTTGCACTCTATTGCGACCATTAGAAACTGTAAGAAACTAAAATAATTAAAAATATCAATCACAATGCAAAGTAAAGGTGCAATCAAATTCGTGGCTGTCCTGCTTGCAGTAGCCTGCCTCTGGCAGTTGTCTTTCACTCTTGTGACTTCAATTCAGGAGAAGAAGGCAGATGCTTATGCGCAGAAAGCTGTTGATGCTTTCAAGCAGTCTTCGGATTATGTAAATGTCCCTGATGTGGACAAGGCCTTTTACCTGGATTCTCTCCAGAAGGTGACGAACCGCAGGTACATTGACTCAGTCTCTACTGAGAAGGTCTATTTCGGATACACTTATAAAGACGTAAAATCAAAGGAGATCAACCTTGGACTTGACTTGAAGGGCGGTATGAACGTTATGCTTCAGGTTCAGCTCGAGGACTTGGTTACCGCTCTCGCCGGAGAGAACAAGACTCCGGAGTTCACCAAAGCTATTGAACTGGCTAAGGAACGCAGCGTAAACTCTCCTGACGATTTCATCACATTGTTCGCACAGGCTTGGAAAGAAGTTTCCAACGGTCAGAGACTTGCTCAGGTATTCGGTACGTATGATCTTGCATCTCGTATCAATCCGCAGTCAACTGATGATCAGGTACTTGATGTTATCAGAGAAAATGCTAAGAGTGCAGTTGCAAACTCCTTCAATGTCCTCCGTAACCGTATCGACCGTTTCGGTGTGACGCAGCCTTCAATCCAGCAAATCGGCAACACCGGACGTATCCTTGTCGAGCTTCCTGGTGTAAAGGAGCCTGAGCGTGTAAGAAAACTGCTTCAGGGAACAGCATCTCTCGAGTTCTGGACAACCTATGACAATTCAGAAGTATCTCAGTATCTTGCAGAAGCTGATGCGGCTCTCGCCATCACAGCTGAGGATTCAGTTGCAGTTGAGGAAACTCCAGCAGCTCAGGATACATCTTCAGTCTTGAATTCCGAGATTGCAAATTCAGCATCTGACGCAAAAGCTCTTGCAGAATATAGAAAGGCTCATCCTCTCTTCGCTGTTCTCCAGCCGTCTGGCTTCAGAAGCGGCGCTTGTGTAGGTTTCGCTAACGGTAGCGATACAGCCGCTGTAAATAAACTTCTCAGAAGCCCGGAGGCTAAGTCAGTATTCCCTTCAGAACTCAGACTTCTCTGGTCTGTAAAGCCTTCTGAGTACATCAAGGGTGGCAATATCTACGAACTCGTTGCAATCAAGGCCGCAACAAGAGACGGTAAAGCTCCTCTCGACGGCGGTGCTGTTACAGATGCCCGCGTATCTTACAGCGGACAGGGCGTCAACAAGGGTAACCCTACAGTATCAATGACAATGAATGCCGAGGGTGCTTCCGTTTGGGCTCGTCTGACCAAGGACAACATCGGAAAGCAGATTGCAATCGTGCTCGATGACCTCGTCTATTCATATCCTAATGTAAACAGCGAAATCACAGGAGGTAGCTCCGAGATTTCTGGTCATTTCGATGTTGAAGAGGCAACTGACCTTGCCAACGTGCTGAATTCAGGTAAGCTCCCTGCACCTGCTAAGATTATTCAGGAGCAGGTCGTAGGACCTTCACTCGGTTCCGAGTCAATCAAGGCCGGTCTCATTTCATTCGTGATCGCCTTCCTGCTCGTCCTCGCCTATATGGTATTCTTCTACAATGGAGCCGGATTCGTTGCTGACCTTGCACTTCTCTGCAATGTGCTGCTTCTGTTCGGTACTCTGGTATCATTCGGCGCAGTTCTTACGTTGCCTGGTATCGCAGGTCTCGTGCTTACAATGGGTATGGCGGTTGATGCCAACGTGATTATCTACGAGCGTATCAAGGAGGAGATTGCCGCAGGCAAGGGCTTGTCAAAAGCTATCGCTGACGGTTATTCCAACGCGTACTCCGCAATTATTGACGGTCAGGTTACCACATTGCTTACCGGTATCGTTCTATTTGTGTTCGGTTCAGGTCCTGTACAGGGATTCGCTACAACACTTATCATCGGTATCATCACGTCTGTGGTTACATCTATCTTCATCACTAGAATCATCATCGATGACAGAGTTGCCAAAGGGAAGAGCATATCTTTCGAGAACAAGTTAACAAAAGACTTCCTCAAGCATACTCATTTCAACTTCATCGACAAGAGGAAATACTCTTATATGTTCTCAGGCGCGCTTATCGTCATCGCCATCGCTTCCATCTGCATCAAGGGCTTCACCTATGGTGTTGATTTCACCGGTGGCCGTACTTATGTAGTAAGATTTGATGCTCCTGTAACGGCTGAAGATGTACGTGAGGCTACAGAGAAAGAGTTTAACGAGACTGTTGAGGTTAAGCAGTTCGGTGGCGACAGCCAGATGAAGATCACTACCAAATACAAGGTGAGTGAGGAATCAACAGAGGTTGATGCAGAGATAGAGTCTAAACTCTTCGACGCACTCAAAGGCTTCTTCGCTGAAAAAGATATGACTCTTGACGAGTTCACATCTACACTTGACAACCCTAACGGTATCATTTCTTCCGACAAGGTAGGTCCTACCATCGCAAACGATATGAAGCGTTCAGCAATCTTCGCAGTGCTTATCGCGTTGTTCGTAATCTTCGCTTATATCGCAGTACGTTTCAACGGTTGGACTTGGGGTCTCGGTGGCGTGGTTTCACTTGCACATACCGCCATTATCGTCATCGGCTTCTTCTCACTGTTCTCCGGAATCCTTCCGTTCAACCTTGACGTTGACCAGACGTTCATTGCCGCTATCCTGACAATCATCGGATACGCAATCAACGACAACGTGGTTATCTTCGACCGAATCCGTGAGTACAGAAATGACCATCCGAAGACAGATCTGAAGACAAATGCAAACCTTGCAGTCAACAGTACTCTTACGCGTACTATCAACACGTCAGTTTCAACTCTCGTCACAATGCTTGCAATCGCAATCTTCGGAGGTGAATCTATCCGTGGTCTTTCAGTAGCGTTGATTCTCGGTATCTGCTTCGGTACTTATGCTTCAATCTTCATCGGAACTCCAGTGATGTATGATGCATCAATGTGGTTTGCGAAGAAGAACGAGGAGAAGGCTAATCGCAAATAAGGAGATAAACTCCTGAAAAGGATAAAAAGGAAAAAGGATGACTAAAAGCAATTTTAGTCGTCCTTTTTGTTTGCTATAGTCTGAGTTGCTATGCGCTGAGTTAATGTCTTCAATACAAAGAGAATAACGGTCAAGACTACTTTTCCCGGATACTATTCAGAAAATTTTACCCCCCCCCTATACGTTGCGTAATTGAGAAAAAACGTTACCTTTGCAACGTTTTATACCACATTGGAGAATGAAAAGGGCTATTCTCGTATTAATAACACTGCTAAATCTTCAGATATTATCCTTTGCGGATAATTCTCGATATGTAAATATGTTTCTGGGTACCTCCGGCGATCACGGTCAGATGGCGCCAGGTGCTTCCTGTCCGTTCGGAATGGTTTCCGTGTGTCCGGACAGTAAACCTAATCAGCACGCAGGATATGACTTCAGCGTTCCGGAAATCAGCGGAATATCAATAAACAGAGTATCCGGAATCGGCTGCAGGGGGACAGGCGGCAACATAAGCGTATTACCGGACAACTTTCAGAACGCGCTCTCAATAGTAAAAGGTACGGAATCCGCCCATCCTGGATATTATTCGACAGACCTGAGCAATGGAGTGCACGCAGAACTCACTGCAACCGTAAATATGGCTGTCGAGAGATATGTATTTCCGTCTTCCTCGGCGAAGTTGATTGCTGTCGATTTCGCTTCTTCCATAGACAAACGCAATGTGAAATGCTTTTTCGATATTCCATCGTCAAAAAGCATAGTCGGATGGGTTGAGTCTCCTACTGCGTGCGCAAGAGGTGAATACAAACTCTATTTCAGCATCTCTTTCGACAATGACTTCAACGTGCAGAATAGAACGGACGAAACTGTACAGCTTGAGTTCCCGGACAAGACAGAGTCAGTCGAGATGAGAATAGCGGTCTCGCCCGTGTCCCAGCCGTGCGCCGATGATGTCCTGCAGTCTTATTCCGCTCTGTCATTCAATAAAATACACAAGAATGCCATTGCGGCGTGGAATGATAAACTTGACAGAATAGATGTAAAGGGGAGCACTTCGGAGCAGAAAGCGATATTTTATACGCTGTTATACAGGCTCTACCTCAGCCCGATGATGGTTACGTCAGATGACGGCAGATATAGAGGTACAGACGGCAAGATATATCAATGTGACGGATTTACGTATTACAGCTCATGGTCGATATGGGATTCATTCAGAACGAAATTCCCGTTACTGTGTCTCATAGATCCGTCTGCAATGCGCGACATAAGCCGTTCCCTTGCGGATATATTCAGAACAGGCAAAAGGGACTGGGCGACCCCGTACGAGTCCGTTCCGACAGTCCGGACAGAGCATTCAGTCATAATGATACTCGACGCCTATGTCCGTGGGGCTTCAGATAAGACCGCACTGGAAGTGGCATATCCCGGAATGAAAGAAGAGGCCGGGCGGTTGCCTATGCGCACCCCTGACCAGAAGTTGGAAAGTTCCTATGATTTATGGGCATTAGGTAAAATCGCAAATATTCTCGGCTATGGGGAAGACGCTCGCATCTATTCAGAACGTTCAGACTCGATATTCGCCAACGTGTGGCCGTCAGAATTTATGACGATAACGGATGACTTCTCAAAAATGAAAGGCAACGGACTGTACCAGGGAAGCCGTTGGCAATACCGTTGGGCTGCGCCTCACTGCATAGACAAGATGATAGACCTTGAGGAGAAGGAAAAGCTGAAAGCGGAGCTGTCCGAATTTTTTGAAAGACACTACTTTAATCAGGGCAACGAGCCGGATATCCATACGCCGTTCCTATTCAACCGTTTCGGAGCGCCGGAAGAGACTCAGAAGATAGTGAGGGCGCTTCTTGCGGATGACAATATGATTCACATATATGGTGGAAATGCCGAGTATCCCGAGCCTTTCGTAGGCCGTGCGTTCCGCAATACTCCTGACGGACTCGCTCCCGAAATGGACGAGGATGACGGCACGATGAGCGCCTGGTACATATTCAGTTCCATCGGGCTCTATCCGGTCGTTCCGGGAGAAGCAAACTATGAAGTATTTGCTCCGCTATATGACAAAATCAGGATTCGTAACGGAGAATCAGACATAACCATAAAAGTAAAAAACAGGAAAGGTCCGGAAGATATGGTACGGAATATAACGGTGAACGGGACACCTGTCGAAGGCTATCAGATACCGCATTCCGCATTGAACGGACGTTGCAGAATAACACTGATACACTAGCCACTTTATAACAATGCCGAATCTGTCAAGGGCTGAGCGGTTGTTTTGAATCAATGTTGACTGAAATTCAGAACGACCACTGATGAGCCGATTTATTCACAGCCTTGCCAGATTCTTATAAAAACCACCAATTTTATTATGAAAAAATTTTTGCGAATCATTGCAGTCTTTTCTGTGATGTGCCTGGGGGAGTGTCTCCTTTCAGCGCAGACAGACAGGACTACAATCACCGGTACTGTCAAGTCGGAATCCGGTGAGCCTCTGGTAGGCGCCAGCGTTATCGTGAAAGGTGCTACTACTCGAGGAACCATTGTCGAAGCGGACGGTAGCTATTCGATTGCTGCCGCTCAGGGCGAAACTCTAGTTTATGATTGCCTCGGGTTCGTTTCCCAGGAGGTGAAAATCTCCGTAAAAACAAAGATTGACATCGTTATGGTAGAGGATTCACATTTCCTCGAAGAAACGATTGTCGTAGGTTATGCACCTATGCGTAAAAGCGACTTCACAGGCTCCATCGCATCTGTGAAGAACGATGAGCTACAGAAATCCACAGCCACAGTAGGACAGGCGCTTGTGGGTCGTGTAGCGGGCGTTGAAGTGCGTCAGTCTAACGGTGCTCCTGGTATGGGCGTGAACATCCGTGTCAGAGGTGTGAACTCCCTGACGGCAAGCACGTCTCCGCTGTATGTCGTGGACGGATATCCTGTATCGGATGACGATTTCATAAACCCTAACGACATCGAGAGCATAGAGATTCTCAAGGATGCGGCTTCTGCTGCAATCTACGGCTCCCGCGGTGCATCAGGTGTCGTTCTTATCACCACCAAGAGAGGTAAGGAGGGAGAACGCGCAACTGTAACTTATGATTTTTCATACGGAGTGCAGACGCTCGGGCGCAGAGTGGATCTTCTCAATGCACGAGAGTTCGCGGAACTTTATGTCGAGGCGAGAAACAACTCTTATTGGGCATATTGCCAGAAAGGAGGCATCGAATATAATCCTCTCGACGACAATGCCACACGTGTTGCCAAACTTAAAGCTGTAGGTATCAACCAGGGTGTGGACAATATCGGCTTGTCTCCGTTCTTCTGGGATTTCAGCAAGAATGATTATGCGTCAACAGCATTCAAATACGACACTGACTGGCAGAAGGAGTATTTCAAGACCGCAGGCATTATGCGCCACAATGTGAGCGTTACAGGCGGCGGCAAGAATATAAAGTATATGGCTTCAGTCGGTTATCTCGACCAGGACGGTATCATTTCCCCTTCAGGGCACAAACAGATCAATGCCAGAATCAACATTGACGCGAAGATTTCCAAGAGAATCTCGATGACTGCCAATTACTCACTGACCAACACCAAGACACGTGAAGTCAAAACTTATGGTCGAAGCAACGGCGGCGGTGAAGGCTCAGAAGGAGTTGACGGCGCAACTCAGGGCTGTCTTGTGGCTGTTCCTAACTTCCCGGCCTATAATGACGGCAGCCTGACAGGCACTGAGGCGTGGGCAATCGCCAACAATAACGGAACTCAGTATGCTTCAGACTGGGCCGCCTACAATACAGAAGGCACTCTCGCCCGTTCATGGATGAACTTCTTCTCCAAGAACTGGGGTATCAACTCTTCGGAGTCGCCACTTGTGGTCGCTCAGGACCTGCCTATCAAGAACACCAAGACAAGGCACAATGTTACAATCTCCGCGACTTGGGAGCCGATAGACGGGCTCAAATTCAAGGCTCAACTCGGTAAGTTGTGGTATGACCAGACATATACGAAGTTCCGCAAGAACAGTATCGGCGCCGGCTCGAATATCGCTTACAGCAGTGCTCTCGAGACTTCAAGCCATTATGCCATTTCCCGTATGATGAAGAATCAGGATTCATTGGGTGAGTTTACAGCGACATATAACCACAAGTGGGGTGAACATCGTATGGATGCGCTTGCGGGTTTCACCGTGCAGGACAATACTTACAACAGCATAGGAATTATGGCTACTCAGTTCACTGACAACCGTATTCCTGACATCAGCGCCACTGTCGATTCCAAATCTGTACAGGAATATGGCGTAAGCCGCAACGAATATAACCTGTTGTCATATCTTTCCCGTGTAAACTATTCTTACAGCGACAGATACAGCCTCACCGGCAGCTTCCGCGCTGACGGTTCTTCCCGATTCGGTTCAAAGAACAAATGGGGTTACTTCCCTTCAGTTTCAGCAGGTTGGACATTCTCCAACGAGCCTTTCCTCAAGGACAAGCTTCCGGGAATGACATTCAGACTTCGCGGAAGCTGGGGTATGAGCGGTAACAACAATATCGGTAATTATGCTTCCATAGCTACAATCGGTACCGGTACAACCGCGATGGGCGACAGCGTCGTTTCAACAGCTTATGAGAGCTCGTTCGTGGACGCTACGTTGAGTTGGGAGACCACAAAGCAGACCAACATCGGTCTTGACTTGAGCTTCTTCAACGGCCGTCTCAACCTGATCGGCAACTACTATGTATCAAACACTTCCGACGTGCTCTACCAACTTGGTATCCCTGCAATCTCAGGTTCAACATCTACGACAACCAACCTTGGCGATTCAAAGATTCAGAACAAGGGATTTGACATCCAGCTTGACGCACGTATTCTTGAAGGCCCTGTCACTTGGGTTGTCGGCACAAATATTTCCGTAAACCGCAACAAAGTGCTCTATCTTTCAGAGGGTGTGGACGAGATTTACAACACCACAATGCGTTCTGCGCAGACCCACATTACCAAGGTCGGCTATCCAATCGGCTCATTCATCGCCTATAGAACTGACGGTATAATGTCAGAGGCTGACTATCAGAATGTTCTCAAGGACCGCGAGGTGTTCGAGGCAAACGGAAAATCATTCCCTAGCGGATATGTTCTCAAAGGCCCTGCAGTTCCTGACTATGCTCTGGAATATCTCTCTCCAGGTAACGTTA
>CAVKAQ010000076.1:0-1490 GCA_963654225.1 Butyricicoccaceae bacterium
CTGAAATCAATCACGAACCGCAACATATGGCGAGTAAACTTAAAAACACTATATTCGTAGTCTAATCACAGGCTGTCCTAAAAAGGGGAAGTTCACAGAACCTTATTGATAAATATGGGGATTATGTATCAAAGAATATGTGGTTCGACAGCATAGAACTTATGAATAACGGTAATGCTGTAGTGAAAAAAGGAATGCAGTATAACTTCTTGAAAAGTAACGGAACGCTTTTATCGTCAGAGTGGTATGATGAAATAACGCCAGCATCCGAGGCGGGAAAATTTGTGGTACGCCGTGGAAGTGCCTATAATGTGATAGATAATAATTTGCGTTTTATAAGTCGAAAGTGGCAGGATTCAATCGAAGATTTTCCTTGCTTCCCTCAAAAGGCGACTGCTCCCAATCTCACTGTACGAAAGAGTTGGTCAAACATTCAGCTATATGATCCTGTGTGGCTCAACGACGGCGGCGATATTGTTGAGTGTTATTTCTTGTCTTATTCGGGGGGAAAACTAACGATTCTATGGCCAATTGGTGATACTGTTGTAAAAAAATATGATATGATGGTCGAAATGAGTTATGACAATAATGAAGAATCAGTTTGGACGCCACGGGGCTGGTTGCATTTAAATAACCCAGTCCTATAAGACTATAAATGATTTAGTTGCAAAAAATTGATATACTATGAAATTAGGTACATTTGAACCATACGACATAATAGTACAAAGAGAGAGGCGAGGCCATTCGTACAAAGACTATGACGATGGGAATTCTTATTCAAAATATGGAGGATATAATGGCTATGATGACGAAACTATTGATTCTGCTTTTGAAGGGATGCCCGATGCTACCTGGAATATAGATTAGAGTAACTTATCGAGTGGTGTCAACTGCTAGTTTCTATGAGATATGGCTACCGTTGCATCAAATGATTAACCCATTATGTCAAAGGACGAAATCGCCCGGATAGTTACTGTCGCGAGGGAAACAATCAACCTAGTCTTGCTTCCCGTCTACGTCTTATTAACCGCAAATTTTGCGGTTAATAAGACGCAAATTATTATATTTGCGACAAAATGAAGCAGTTATGTATATTCATCAGAGGGCGGAATGGCCTAATTTCGTATGGGATAGAGCGATTGTTGACGCGAAACTGGCAAGAGTGAACAAGGCGGCAGGGTATCTCGAGGGACGCCTGTCCGCAATAGGTTTCGATGTCCGACAGCAGGCTGCGGTGGAAGCGTTGACGCACGACATAGTGTCGTCATCAGAGATTGAGAATGTGGTCTTGAATTCAGACCAAGTGCGTTCGTCTGTGGCTAGAAGGATGGGTGTGCGCATCATAAACGAAACAGAACCGTCGCATTATGTTGAGGGGGTAGTGGAGATGATGATTGACGCGGTCTGCAACTATGGCGCGCCACTGACAGATGAACGACTGTTCGGCTGGCATAATTGTCTATTTCCAACTGGAAGAAGCGGAATGGAGG
>CAVKAQ010000076.1:1500-11006 GCA_963654225.1 Butyricicoccaceae bacterium
GAGGTGATTAATGTCGGGAAATACAGAGTCGATCCGATGAATGTGGAGTCCGGGGCTTTGGGACGCGAAAAGATTCATTATCGTGCACCCGAAGCGGACCTTGTTCCCGGCGAGATGAAGAAATTTCTCGATTGGTTCAATTCTGCGGACACACTTAAAGACTATATCAAGTCCGCTGTATCGCATTTCTGGTTTGTGAGCATTCATCCGTTTGATGATGGCAACGGCCGAATCAGCAGAGCGATTGCAGATATGGCATTGAGCCAGGCAGACAACTCGACATTGCGATATTTCAGCATATCAAGGCAAATCAATAAGGAAAAATCCA
Organism: Butyricicoccaceae bacterium; assembly: GCA_963654225.1. GTDB lineage: Bacteria > Bacteroidota > Bacteroidia > Bacteroidales > UBA932 > Cryptobacteroides. Next base: position 1,829 of record CAVKAQ010000076.1, read on the forward strand.
AGTATAACAGTATTCTTGAGCGATGCCAGAAGGGGAGTTGTGATATTACTGTCTGGATTGACTGGTATCTTGACTGTATGCTGCGTTCCATCGAAGGTGCTGAAAAAATGCTGTCCTCCATCTTGGATAAGGCTGTTTTCTGGCAGACACATTCTCAGTCTGTTTTGTCTGACAGGCAGAAAAATATGCTGAATGTGTGGCTTGACGGCTATGCAGGAAAATTGACAACGAAGAATTGGGCGAAACAGTCAAAATCTTCTGCTGATACCGCATCAAGAGATATCAAAGACCTTGTTGAGAAGGGAATACTTGTCGCCAAGGATGGTATGCGGAGGAATGTTCAGTATGGTATCGTCGTTTCCGGTGACAAAATCATCTTTCCCGGTCCGGAAGATGACGAATAGATTTCCGCCGACACTCGATAGTACGTGTTTGACGAATTCGGCTCGCAAAAATTTCGGGGATAAATGGTAAATGCTATATGAAAATTTACGCCTTGCGGTTTTTTTCGCGCCATTGGCCGGCGGACATTCCGGTGAGACGCTTGAAATCGGTGTGGAAGTTGCTGCCGTCGCTATAGCCGACGTAGTCGCTGACCTGTTCGACCGTCATTTCCGGATGTCCGTTGAGCATTGCGCAGGCATCACGAAGCCGCAATCTGTTTCTCCAGGTGCGGAAATCCATACCGTTTTCGCTTTTCATAAACGCCCTCATAGTCGCGGCGTCAGTGCCGAGCTCATCAAGAATGACCTTGTATGGAATATCCCTTTCACGGTATTTTCCATCGGATTCCCATTTCGCAAGCTGTTCGCGGAGTGCCTGCAATTGTGTCTCAGGAATGTTAAGATGTGCCTTTGAAATTGCTTGGGAACTCTCGGAGTTTGTCTTGCGGGAATTGTTGCCGAAATGGGATGAGGTGTCGTTATTGGCGTAACTTGAATCCGGATCAACTTTTCTTATCCTCCATCGTGAGCCCGTGTTATCTGTGTTATCGTAGTCTGAAGATGAGTCGTCAAGGACCGAATAGCAAGGTGCTTTATCATAAGACGAACAGGAAGACACTTCGGACGAACTGTCTGCGATTGCCGGAAGTATGAAAGAAGTGCTGCCGACATAGCGCAGTGTGCAAAGTGTCACGAAGGTGTAGCAGGCGAGATATGTCGGTACGAAAATAATGTAGAACCACGGCCCGGTGAAGATTGTGCAGATTGCCAGGAGTCCGATGGCGAGCATAAGGATGAATCCGGCCTTTATCTGACCGAGTCTAGGAGCACATTCCTCTGCATAGTAATCGTTTGCCTCCTTGAGAGTTTCGCTGAGAGAACAGAAGAATCTGATGCTATAGATAACGAATTGAAGGATAAGCAGTACAACTGCGCAGCCGAAAAGAGTGGGGTGGAGCGCAGGTGTGAGAAACATCGAGGCGTACAGCATAGCGGACAGTCCCGTTATGACTGCAATTTGAATCCAGACCCATTTCCCGGTGACCTTGTCCGGACGTATGAATACCAACAGTGTTCCAGTCAGCAGCAGAGCTTGATAGGCTGCGACAATGAGCGTGTTCAATTTGTCCAGTTTCATATCGTAGCCGGTGAAATAGCAGACAAGGTTCAGTCCCGAAAGTGTGATGAACGAAATCGCAAGTGTCATTCTGGCTTTCCTGAACTTGGCGAACTCCTGCCTCGGCGGAATCTTTATGCCAAGAATGATGACTGCAAGCACGGCAATCACTCCGGAGGCAAGCAGCATAAGGTCACAATATATTCGGTCGTTCATATGATTTCATCAGTTTTCAGCGTAAAAATACGCCTTTTCCGGCTTTGTTTCATCAAAAATAGTGAAAATACCGGCTCCGCTACATATTTTTGAAACACTCGGTTGCTCCCGATAAGCCTAAGAGATTGCGTTAATAGACGAATGGTGTAAATATAGCCAATATGTCGGGACACTAGCATTGGTAGGTGTCTGATGGATTCGCATAATGGGACAAGAAGCGATTTGTTTGTAGGACCTACAAAATGACACCTGCATCAATGTGACTTCATTGGTACGATAATAAACATTAATGAAAACACGGATAAATATGAAAAGAATCATTTTTAACCTTATGGCGGTTGCGGCTATAGTCGCCTTTGTGGAATCTTGTGACAAGGAAAAGTCCGGTGGCTCAAAGCTACCGGAGAGTGTCGTGTCGATCAAGGCTGACAGTTGGGATATCGACTACACCGCTCAGGAATTGACAATCGGATTTGAGGTGGAAAAACCCAGGGAAGGTGTCGAAGTCTCGTTTTCAACGAATGCTGACTGGGTCAAGATTGGAACACCTGGAGTCTCTGAAGTCAAAATAGAGGTGGAGGAAAACATATATCGTACGGAAACGCGTTCGGCAAGGATAAGTGTAGGCTATGATGACCTCGACCCTCAGATTTTCACGCTTACGCAGGATTATCTGCACGCTCAGATCAAACTCGCCCGACAGAGCGAATCTGTTGATTGTCAGGATCAGGAAGTGACTGTGGAGGCGGAGGTTCAGAATCCGATTGATGGGGAGATTCTTGACGCGGAAACGAGCTCGGAATGGCTCTCGTTTGATATAGATGGCTATAGAGTCCTAATCAATGTCCATGAAAATACGTCAGGTGAGCCGAGGTCGGCTGTTGTGAACTTGATTTATCCTGGTGCTGAGCCTGCAAGCTTTGTCGTCGAGCAAAAGGACGTCAAAGAATATGAGGTCATTACCGGAATAAAATGGGCTTTGCTCAACTGCGGTACGGACGCGGAACATCCCTATGGCGTGCTGTATAACTGGACTGAACGCGCGACGGCTTGCGGGGACGGATGGCGCCCTGCAAACTATAAGGAGATGGATATACTTTTTTCCAGCGCTTCGGAATTTGTATCTTACAACGGTGTGTACGGACGTTGGTATTCCGGAAAAACAGATTATGCCGAGGGTGTCCCAAGCATTTTCCTTGCGGCTGCAGGCGGCTGCTGGGCAGGCGAGACAAGAGGACAAGGTGAATACGGATATTTTTGGACAGATGATGCTTGGAATAAAGGTACGAGTATGGGTGGCCGCAGGTTTACAGCAACAGATGAGGGATTTTACTCAACATCGTCCCTGAGCATAAAAGATGACTTCAAATTCTCGCTCCGCTGCGTGCGAGACTGACGGAGCGTAGCGACCGAAGAAAAACCGCAAATTTGTACGAGTCGCCACTATTCGGCGAATAATAAATACCAACCGGTTCCGTGAGATTATGCTGAAATTTTTGTTACAAAATCGGCAAATGCTTGCGGAACTGTTTTTTTATTGTACATTTGCGGTGTACTAATAAACTCATACACTATGATAGGTATTAAGAATCTTGGTTTCAGTTACGGCAGTACACCGGTGCTGAAGAATATCTCGATGACACTGGAACCGGGGAAAATTTATGGACTGCTCGGTGAAAACGGAGTAGGCAAGACTACATTGTTGACACTGCTTTGCGGTCTCAAGAATCCGAAAGAAGGAATCATCGAAGTTGACGGAATGAATCCATATAAAAGGACTCCAGAACTTCTTGGAGATCAATTCTATCTCGCCGATGAGATGCAGGCGCTTCCGATGACTGCTGAAAAATATGCGTGTGAGACCGGGCAGTTCTGGCCAGGATATGACCACAATAAATTCTTGGAGATTATGTCTTTGTTCGAGAATGACCCTTCCAAGAAAATGAATGAAATGTCCACAGGCCAGCTCAAGAAGACCTACATATCGTTTGCGCTTTCGCTCGGATGCAAGTATGTCTATCTTGACGAGCCGACCAACGGATTGGATATCCCTTCAAAGGCTCAGTTCAGAAGCGCACTGATGAAATATACAGACGAGGACAGCACGATAATCATTTCCACGCATCAGGTGAGAGACCTTGAGAATGTCATCGATCCGATAATAATTCTTGACAGGCAGGAAGTGTTGCTCAATGCAAGTATCGAGACCATTTCCAACAAACTTTATTTCGATTACGGAACTGAACTGCATCAGGACGCCCTGTATTTTGAGCAAATTCCGGGCGGATATATCCAGGTGCGTCAGAATGTTGACCAAGCTGACAGCAAGGTGAACATTGAGGCCCTTTTCAATGCCGTCCATTCGCATAAAGAACTCGTGAAAACTCTTTTCCGTGTTGACTCTGAAAAATAATCCGCTATGAACAATTCATTTTCATTCAGCCGTTTCGGCAAGTATTTCAAATATGATTTGAAGCGTTGCATTTCGACAGTAGGGCTTCCTGTGCTGATAACCGCTTTGATGCCGGTGGTCTTATATACGATAATTTTAATATATAGTCTGGTGTTCAGAGGCGAATTTTCTTCACCGGGATTGACTACTCGCGCAATAGTGGCTTTCTTGGCGGTAATTGTGCTTATAATTACTTATCCGGCAGGGATGTACGGATATGTAACGGACAAGAAAGCAGGCTCGATGTTTCTGATGCTGCCTGCGTCAACGGCTGAGAAATTCGCTTCGATGATCATAAACACGGTAATAGTTCTTCCTGTATTTTTCGGAGCTGTCTATTTCATTTCCGATGCGATTATATGTCTGATTGATCCGACTTGCGGAGGAACTTTGTTCGCCTCGGCATCCGACGTGCTGAAAATAGTTCTCAGGGGCGCCTGGTCTAAAGAAGTGCCTATATACGTCAGTATGTACTCTGTGGTTGTAAACTTTGTGAATTGCCTGCTTTTCTTCCTGTTGGGGGCGGTCCTTTTCAGGAAACACAAGAAGCTGTATCCTATTCTTATCTTGATTGCCATTCAGATGCTGCTCAGCCTTCTGGTCGGTGTGTCGATTGCCGCAGGTTTAGGCAGTCCTGAATTCCTTGCCGGGTTATCGGCCAAGTTTGTTGAATACACATATGTAGGTGGGTATATGACAGCATTCAATGTATTCTCGTTCTGTTGGGATACAATAGTAATGTGCGGCTTGGCGGCTGCCGTATTCTTCAGATTGAAAACACTCAAGCAGTAATTAAAATTGAGCTCTATGAATTTTGACGACAATAAACCCATATATCTTCAGATTCTTGATTCGATTTGCGATCAGATAATTGAAGGAACGCTCCTTCCGGACGGAAGAATAATGTCTGTGAGAGAGTATGGCGCGAATCTGGGGGTCAATCCCAATACGGTGATGCGCACGTATGAGAAACTTACATCTGACGGGATAATTTACAACAAACGCGGACTCGGGTATTTCATATCACCTGATGCTAAGGATAAGATATTGGAAATCAGGCGCAAAGAGTTTGTGCAGGAAACGGTTCCAAAGATACGCCGGCAGATGAAGCAGTTGGGCTTCGGTCCGGAAGTGTTTGAAAAAGAAATGAAGTAAATGATTATGAAAGCAATAAAACCTGTTTTAATTTTAGCGTCAGTCTTGACGCTGACTTCCTCTTGCGTGTTCCGTGTTGATACAAAGAGGATTATGAATCTTTTGTCATCGAGTGCCACGTTGAAGGCCAGTAGGGTGTATGTGACAAAGGATACGACTGTGGCACCATTTACCAGCTTGACGGTAAGTAATTCCATATCAGTCTCGTTTATGCAGGATTCCACTAAAAATTCCGTGTCTGTATTCGCCTCTGACAATGTGATGCCGTATGTGGGAGTAAGTACCGTGGACGGATGTCTGAAAATTTCGCTGGACCCGGACGGTAAATTAGGTCCGTTTGTCGATTGGGGAGATGTAAATGTCGTTGTCTATGCACCTTCGTTCAGCGAAATCACAGTGGCGGGATCCGGCTCTTTCAAATGCAATCACCTGGAGCTTGCCGGGAATTTTGATGCGTCTGTGGTAGGCAGCGGTGAGGTTTCATTCGGGACGCTTGTGGCGGATTCAATTTCTCTGACAATCGCCGGCTCCGGTGAATTTGAGGTGGAAACTCTGCGCTCAGACTGTGCGGATATCCAGATCTCAGGTTCAGGCGATATCGATATGAAATATATTGATGTTCAGTCGATTTCTGCTGTAATTGCCGGTAGCGGCGAGCTTGATGTGTGCGGTAAAGCTGGCAATGCGTCATACTATGTTTCCGGAAGCGGCGAGGTGGATGCTGAAAAACTTGTCGTCAAGGAAACGACAACATCTGTTGCCGGTAGCGGTTCTGTAACTTATCAGGATTCAGAAGGTCGTGTCAAGACTGCAAACAGGTCTAACAGTTAGTTTGCTAATCCAGGAACGTCCAGCGCAGACCGAATCCGATGGAGAAATTAGTCGGCCTGTCGGTATAGATTGTCTTGACTTGTGCGTTGCTCTTGAAGTGGTAGCTTATACCAGGCTCTACGAATATACCCAGCTGCGGCAGTATGTTGCATTGCACACCGACAGCGGCGTTGGCGGACCATTCCAATTCTTTAGGTTTGATTGAGCGCTTGGTGGAGTTGACGTATTTGCCGTCCGTGTAATTGTCGAGATTCACCCGGCCTCTCACAGCCTTCTCCATCATTCCTCCCGCGCTTGCGTAGAAATCTACATATCTGGAGCTGAAAATGTCGAACGACACATTCAGAGGAATGCCGATATAGTTGAATGTCTGTTCGCCCTTGCTCCAGGTGCTCAGATTCTTGCCTTTCTTGATGTCTGAATTCAGAATCGAGTAGGCTATTCCGGTTTCGATTCCGAACCTCGTCCCTATATCGTATCTCACTGACAGGCCTATCTTTACCGGCATCTTGTGGCTGTATTCCATTTCCACCTCAGGTACATTGTCGGTAAGCATAGCCGCTTCATTTTCAGAGAACTCCGGGTCGCACCATCCGGCTGCATACTCATTGTCAAGAGGATTCGAGCCGAGAACTCCGCTCATACGGATTTTCTCCCTTCCGGTCGCTTCACCGGCACCGTTGGCGAGAATGCTGGCGCTGAATATACCGCGCTTCTTTTTGGTTTTCTCCTGATTTTCGGAGAGGTATCTTTTCCACGCGTCAGCCTCGCTTTCAGTCTCTGCATCTTCTGCCGTTTCGCTTACGGTGGTGTCCTCCTGTTTGTCAGAATCAGCGCTGTCTTCGGAGCTTTCCTTCTGCTCTTCTGAGCCGGCCTTGATTTCGGAGCTGTCCTCCAGCTTATCAGAGTCCGCATTTTGACCTGCCAAAGTGTGCGTTTCTGCTGGATTTCCCAGTCCCTCGGTCTTGTCGGAGTGCGTGTCCTGTTCTCCTGTTACTGCTTCTTTTCCCGTGACTACTTCTGCTCCGGTGCCTTCTGATTCGACATTTTCAGACTCGCTTTCAAGAGTTTCGCTTTGAGTTATGCCTGTTGCAGTTGACTGTTTCTCAAAGGCCTCATTCCCTCGCGCCTCTTCTGCGGGAATATTTTTGTCTGAATTTTCACTGCGGACTGTCTTGCCTGCATTCTCTGTCGACGCCCCGCCTATATTATTGTTTCCTATTTTTGTGTTCTGTGTTGAGGCATAAGCGGTTGTGCCACTTTCATTCGGGGCTGTTCCTGTTGTTGCGTCGCTGTCATCGGTCTGTTCAGCAACTTCATCGTGAATGTTTTCCGGAATTATTGCCGGCCTGTCGGTCTCTGACGGAATGACAGCAATGTTGTCGGCTGTCAGATTGCCTCCCTTGTCATCAGTCGCATCAATAGCGAAGAATATACCGAGAGCCAATGCGGCTGCGGCGCAACTGCCCCATAACCATACAGGGACGGAACGCCTTCCGGTCAAGCCTGCTCTGCGGCTGATTCCGGCCCATACCTTTTCGGACGGCTGTTCTTGATAGTCAGACATCGTTTCACGCAACTTGTCTGTCCAATCCTGTTTAACATCTGGTTTCATATATTCTTATTTTCGTAGTCTTTGATCTTTTGTGCAAGTATCTTCCTTGCACGGAAAAATTGGGATGCAGATGTGCTTTCGGTTATTCCCAGCATTTCCGATATCTCTTTATGTGATTTCTCCTCGAATACAAACAGGTTGAAAACTGTCCTGTAGCCGTCCGGGAGCTCCTGTATCATTTTCTGAATCTCTGATGGGGGGACTCCGCCTACCTGAGGGGCTTCATCGTCATCGCTTTTGTCCGGCAATGCGTCGCTATACTCCACGAAATTGAGTTTCTTCTGCTTCCTCAGATATTGCAACGACTCATTGACGGCTATCCTGCTCATCCAGGCCTTCAGGGAGCCTTCGCCTTTCCAAGTAAAAGAATCTATGGAAGAAAGTATCTTGATGAAACACTCCTGCAGAATGTCCTCTGCGATGTCCTTGTCGGTTATATATCGGGTACACAATGCGAAAAGATATCCGGACCAAGTGTCGTACAGCTTCTTTATGGCTGCATTGTCGCCTTTCCGGACATCATTTATAAGCTGCTGCTCAGTTTGCTTACCGATAAATAATCTCATTGATTCTCAGATGTATCCGCAATTTAATGAATTTTATTCAGTATAGATTAACGGACTTGTGCCATCAACGCGGGTCTTATAGTTGAATGTGATGATCTTGTTGTCACCTGAAGTGGTCTTGTATCTGACCTTGAGCTTTACCGTTTTGCCTTCAGTGTCAGGAAGTTCGCTCAATCTGAATGAGACATAAGCGTCTGCTTCGACTTCTTTCAAGTCACCGCCGTCATTATGTCTGAACTCCACAAGATACGGATCCGAGGCGTCAACGCCTGTCACAAGATTTACGGTGTGCTTTACGGAATTGGTTCTGCCCCAATATGTTCTGAAGCGTAAGGTCAGGTATCCATCTTCGCATACTGTAGGGAATGCGTTTACGACCTCGACTGCGTCATTTCCATACTCTTCCTTGTCTTTCTCGACTCCCTGGCTTGCTACTGTCTGTTTGGTCAGCATCTGGCGCATCCAGTTGATGTGTCCGATCTGGCGGCCTTTAACTTGAGACTCAATCCTGTAATTGGTGAAGGCGCGGACTTCGCTGTCTCCAAAAGGAGATTTTGCGAGATTGCTTGGAATGACCACTGTGCTGTCGTCCAACTGCAGATAAAATGAGTTTCCGTCTGGTTTTACGGTAACTACTGCATTTGCTATCAGTTCGTCAAAAGGAATTCCGTCCGAGTCTTTGCTGCAAGAAGAAAACGATGCCATTGCAACTGATGCGGCGGCGAATGCGATTATGATTCTGTTCGGTTTCATAATATCAAATATTTAAAAATCAGATTTCTG
>CAVKAQ010000077.1:0-10874 GCA_963654225.1 Butyricicoccaceae bacterium
CGTAGCGACTCAAGAGGTCTGGGGAATACGGTCCCCAGTGCTCCTGGGAGCTGTCACGAAGTGACTGAGGGTAAACATAAGTGCGTTGGATTGTGGCTTTAAGTGGTTGAAGAGGTAATACGTACAATAAAAGTAGGAAGTTGATTTTTAGCGAATATTGAATAAGATGTTATCAGGTGACGATTTTTCTATAGTTAGCGACTCCGTGGTTGACGGGGTGAGGCACATTACTGCTGTGCCGAGTTCGCTGGTCTGCTCAAAGCAGATAGATTTCGATATTGTTGACGGCAAGCTGCACAATGTCAAATATGTACGCGGATGTGACGGTAACTTGCAAGCGGTCGGCAGGCTGCTTGAAGGAATGGAGCCGCAGCGCGCCATCGACATCCTGTCCGGTGTGAACTGCCACGGCCGCGGCACCTCCTGCTCCGACCAGCTCACCAGAATTCTCAAGGCAGTCTCCTATTGATAGTGATTTTGTGAACAAAACAACTTCAAAGCAACAAAAAAACCGACTGAGGGGATTCTCAGCCGGTTTTTTAATTTCTTGTATAGAGAAATATTAGAATCTCTCTTCTGAAGAAACAGTCAGCTTCTTGCGTCCGTGACGACGACGGGCAGCCAATACACGACGTCCATTAGGGGTGGACATACGTTCACGGAAGCCGTGTTTGTTCACGCGCTTGCGTACAGATGGTTGAAATGTTCTTTTCATTATATTACTTTTTTATATTTTTCCACAAATAGGATTGCAAAGGTAGTCGTTTTCGCATTAAAAGCAAAATATTTCCAAAGTTTTTATCCTCTGTTCGTGAAAAAAGGCCAAGAATCGTTATCTTTGGACACGCAAGTGCTTGCCTACGAACTGCAAGTCCTCTTGTTGACTGAAAGATTTCAAAACCGCTTCTCAATGAAGGAAAAATTATACCTGATAGATGGACACGCGCTGATATTCAAGATGTATTACGCGTTTCTCCGCCGTCCGATGATCAATTCCAAAGGCGCGGATATGTCCATTCTCTTCGGGTTTACGAAATACATTCTCGAACTCATTTCCCGGAAAAATCCCGAGTATCTGGCGATAGCGTTTGACCCTCCCGGAGGGACATTCCGCAACAAGATGTATCCGGAGTACAAGGCGACAAGGTCTGCGACTCCGCAGCTTGTGATTGATGCGCTGGAGCCTCTGACGGAATTGTGCAACGCATTGGGCATAACCACATTGATGGTTCCCGGATTTGAAGCGGACGACGTGATAGGCTCGATGGCGAAACGTGAGGCTGCGGCAGGACTTGAGGTGTATATGGTTACGCCGGACAAGGATTACGGGCAGCTGATAGACGAGAATATTCATCAGGTGAAGCCGGGGAAGGCCGGGGGAGAGGACGAACTGGTGGATGTGAAGGCGGTCTGCGAAAAATATGGGATACAGAAGCCTGAGCAGGTGATTGAGATGCTCGCCATCTGCGGCGATACTGCGGACAACGTGCCCGGAGTAAAGGGCGTAGGCGAGGTCGGCGCAGGGAAATTGATTTCCAAGTACGGCACTGTCGAGAATATATACAGCCATATTGAAGAATTGTCACCACGTCAGCAGGCGCAGTTCAAGGAGGCGCAGGACCATATCAAGCTGAGCCACGACCTCGTGACTATCAAGACAGATATGGAATTGCCTGAACGTGAGCAGGATATGCGGGTGAATCTCCGTTATACCGCGAAGGTGGCGGAACTGTTCGACAAATATGAATTCAACTCGTTGAAGCGGCTTGTTCCTGAATCGGACGGAGAGATGACGGCCGGACAGTCTGCGGAATTGAAAAAGATTGTGCTTGAGGAAGTTACGCCGGAGCAGATTGTGAAGGCTGCGAAGAGGGCAGGGCAAGTGGGAGTATGGACGACATCTTATGAACAAGGACCTTTCGGCGAGATTGCCGGAGTGGCCATAGCGGTCCCGGAAAATGCTGAGTCCCTGGAGGTTGCAGTAACATATTGCAATCCGGAAAATCTAAAATCCATATTTGAAGACTCTTCGATATCCAAGTTCGGCTATGATTTGAAAACGCAGTTGAACCAGCTGAAGAATGTGGGCGTGGATTTGAACGGAAGGCTGCTGGACGTGAGCCTGATGCACTATCTCATCAATCCTGAGAAAAATCACAGCCCGGAAGTGCTGGCAAAGAGCTATATCTCCGTCGATCTGGATGACGATTCCGAGTCGAATGACAACGAACCCGTGAGCCTCTTTGATGCTCCTGTTGAGGAAAACGGACATCTGGCGATGCTGAATGCAGGAGCGGCGGTTCTGGTGGGGATGAAAGTCAAGTCGGAACTTGGCGACGGTGCCGGTTCCAAATTGTATGACGACATCGAGGAGCCGCTGATGCGCGTTTTGGCGAAGATGGAGCGCAACGGTGTCAAAGTGGATCTCAAGCAGTTGGATGATTTTGCAGACAGCCTGCGGAAAGAATTGCAGGAGATAGAGTTGAGAATCCGCAATATGGCCGAAGACCCGAATCTGAACATTTCGTCACCGAAACAGATTGGCGACCTTCTTTTCGAGAAAATGAAGCTGGACCCGAAGGCGAAGAAGTCAGGGCGCGGCAATTATTCGACAGACGAGGCTACATTGACGGCTTTGGCCGACAGACATCCCATCATAAACGAAATATTGGATTTCAGAGCGGTCAAGAAACTGCTGTCCACATATATCGAGCCGTTCCCGTCATACATATCACCTTCTACGGGAAGAGTGCATACGACATTCAATCAGGCACTTACGGCTACGGGACGATTGAGTTCATCAAACCCTAATCTGCAGAATATCCCTATAAGGACAGAGCGCGGAAAGGAAATCAGAAAGGCATTTGTCGCAGGCAGCCCTGAAGGATTTGTGGTGTCGGCCGATTATTCCCAGATTGAGCTCCGTATAATGGCGCATCTGAGTCAGGATCAGCATCTTATCCAGGCTTTCCGAAACGGGGTTGATGTGCACGCGGCGACTGCTGAGAAGATTTTCGGGATTCCGCACGATGAGGTGACCGCAGATCAGAGGAGAGTGGCGAAAACCGCCAATTTCGGAATAATGTACGGCATATCCGCTTTCGGACTGGCTCAGAGGTTGGGCGTGTCAAGGACTGAAGCCAAGAAACTGATAGAAGATTATTTCTCCGCATTTCCCTCAATACGGCTGTTCATTGATGACGCAGTGGCATCGGCCCGGGAGAACGGATATGTGGAAACATTGTTCGGACGAAGACGTTATCTTCCGGATATAAATTCGAAGAATGCGACAGTGCGCTCGCTCGCGGAGAGGAATGCCGTGAATGCTCCTATCCAGGGGACCGCGGCGGACATCATAAAACTCGCTATGATAAATGTCGATCGCAGAATGACGGAGATGAATCTTAAGAGCAAAATGGTGCTGCAGATTCACGACGAACTGCTTTTCGATACGTTGCCTGAAGAACGTGAGACTCTGATGGCTCTGGTGAAAGAGGAGATGGAACACGTTACTGAATTGACCGTACCTTTGACTGTAGAATGTAATTATGGCAAAAACTGGCTTGAATCTCACTAGTGGGAGCAAAGATATTGAGCTTGTCAGAAAAGCTCTGGAAGGAAGCGAAAAGGCTTTCTCGATTTTGCACGCCAAGTACTCTGTAGCGGTGGCGGCGGTCATAAGGCGTATAGTCAGCGACAATGTTGAGGCCGAGGATATCAGCATAGAGAGTTTTGAAAAGGCGTTCCAGAATCTGCATACATTTGACCAGGAAAAGAAATTCTCGACTTGGCTGTTCGCAATAGCACGCAACAATGCGCTTGACCATAAGAACAGGACGGTAAATCAGAACAAGGTTATTGACAGCACCCCGATTGACGCGGGCAAGGATATAAGGGTGGATGTGGCTGACGGTCAGCCGAGTCCGGAGGAAAACATAATCTCCACTCAGGACCACGAGCGTTTCCTTGACTGCATCGGCGGGCTTCCTGAACTGTACAGGGAGGTGGCGCAGATGTGCTTTGTGGACAATCTCGGGTATAAGGAGATTTCGGAAAAGACTGATCTTCCGATAAATACGGTGAAAACCAGAATACGCCGTGCTAAGGAATCCATAATCAGCAAAATGCTGGAGGAGGAGTAAGGTATGGATGTCAAAGAATTCTTAGATATTGCGCAGCAGAAGTTTCCGTGGATGGACAGCGTTATGAAGTCCCGATTCGTCGAGATGGAAGGCTTGTATAACGAGTGGAATGCCAAAATCAATGTCATTTCTAGAAAGGATATAGACAGTCTGTATGTCAGGCATATACTGCATTCGCTGTCGATTGCCGGCTATCTGAAGGAAATGAAGCCGGAGGTGTGTGATAGATGGTGTGGGGTAGCGTCTGTCGGAGAGAACGGGACTTGCACCGGGAGCAAAGGGAGTGATTCAGAGAAGGGACTGCCAGGCAGGAACGGAGGCGAGAAGCCTGTAAGTGTTCTCGACCTCGGGACAGGCGGGGGATTCCCGGGAATACCGCTGGCTGTGCTGTTCCCGGAGACTCAGTTCACGCTGTGTGACTCGGTCGGCAAGAAAACGATTGTCGCAAGTGCGGTCGCGAAGTCGTTAGGCCTTGAGAATGTGAAAGTTGTGAATGCACGCGCAGAGTCTTTGCCGGAAACTTTCGATTTCGTAGTGTCGCGCGCGGTCACTGCTCTGGACAATTTCTGGCCTTGGGTGTCGGGAAAATTCACGGAAAGCATATTGTATCTTAAAGGCGGTGATTTTGCGGAAGAACTCTGTAAAATGATGGCGATGGCGCATCTCGCCCCCGGCTCCGTAAGGACTTGGAAAATAGCGGATTGGTTCGCTGACCCGTTGTTTGACGAGAAGTATGTCATAGATATTCCGGCATCATCTTCCAGGAAAGTATGAGTTGCAGATTCAAGGTCTCCGGGCTGTCTGTAGGATATGCAGGCAGGGTGCTGATAGAGGACGTGTCGTTTGAGGTCGGCCCAGGAGAGTGTGTGCTGCTTTGCGGGGCGAACGGCATCGGCAAAAGTACATTGCTGAGGATTGTCGCCGGGCAGGAAATGCCGTTGTCGGGGAATGCCGGTTTCGATGAGGCTGGTCATATTGCGACTCTCATTCCGGCAAGAGTGCCTAAGGTTCAGGGCTTTACGGTGATGCAATTTGTCGAGGCGAGTTGCTTTCGCCGCACGGATTGGTTGGGGAGGTTGACTCCTGAGCAGGAATCGCATATCTGCGGAACGCTTGAAAAATTGGGAATCGGAGGACTGTCGGACCGGGATATATCCACGCTCAGTGACGGAGAGTTTCAGAAGGCGGTGATTGCTTCCGCTATTGCGCAGGAATCTGATTTGGTCTTGCTTGATGAGCCGACTGCTTTTCTGGATGTTGACAGCAGGGTTGAGATTCTGTCGTTGCTCAGGGATGTAGCCTGCGACAAGGCGGTCATTTTTTCTTCTCACGATATTTACGAGGCGTCCCGGTATTGCACAAGGGCGTTCGGCGTGGCAAGGCAGGATGGCTCTGCGATGGGCGCGGAACCTTTATCGAAAGGCGGTTCAGCAAATGAGGCTATGGCGTCACCGAAAAATATCCCGGCTAGATTTATCGACTCCGGCAAAAATGCCGCTCCTGATGCCGTAAAAGGCGTAATTTCACAATGTTTTAGAAACGTGCTTTAATGTTGTCTGGTGCAGTGGAGCATTGGGGCTGTATCTCCCAGACCTCTTGAGTCGCTAGCTCCGAATATCCTTCTTATTATCATTATCAGAAACCCAAAAATTGTCAGCGCCCTTCGCTCAAAAACGCAGGAAGAATTCGCTCCGGGCATCTGACACTTTTTGGTTCTCTATCGTGTTCGTGCGCGGGGGGGGAGGGGCTGAATAAAAAGATGGGATACAAGGCCGCTTTTTATTTGCCACTATCACCTTTCATTATAAGAAAGATGATCGGAATCCCGATAATCGCAATCGTGCTGCCCACAGGCACAGGTGTCGGGAAAATCTGTGAAATGAGGTCGCCGGTCGTGCCAAGCGCTGCTCCGATAGCCATCGAAAGCGGCAACGTTGTGCGAAGCGACGACTGCCCGGAAATTTTCCTGGCGATATGTGGTGCGATGATGCCGATGAAACCTATCGGACCGCAGAATGCTGTCACCGCTCCGGTAACTATGCAGCAGCTCAGCATTGACAATATTCTCGTCTTGCGCACGTCAGAACCTACTGCAGACGCGTAGTCCTCACCGAAAAGAATCAGGTTGAGGCTCTTCATCAGGCGTGCGGCTAATGCAGCACTCGCCGCGAGGGCGATAGCCATAATCAATATGGCGTTCCAGTCATTTCCGGTAAAACTGCCGTTTGACCAGCTCCAATATACTTTAAGTCTGTTGTCATCAATCTGATACGAAATGATGGCAGTCAGTGCGCTGGCTATGAATCCGGTCAGGACACCGACAATAAGCAGGTCCGAGGTGCGGCTGACCTTGTTCGACAGCCTCATTATGAATGCGGATACAAGCAGGGCGCCCAATGCCGCTGCGATGCTTACCGATACGCCCGAAGACAGAAGCGAAGTCGTATATGTGGACAGAAAAATCACTATGGCTACTCCGGCGCCCGCTCCTGCGCTGATTCCGAGGATATGAGGGTCTGCAAGCCTGTTTCTGAATACCGCCTGCATCTGGATTCCGGATATGGCAAGACCGGCTCCGGCGATGATGGCGGTCGCGATGCGCGGAAGCCTGAGTTTCCATACGATTGCCCCAGTATAAGGGTCTGACTCGCGGACCAATGCGTGGAATATTTCGCTGAGACTCAGATGAATATGCCCGCAGAACAGATCGGCGCAAATAGTGGCGGCCAATGCTGCGGCAGTCCAGAACCATACCTTTGTGAGCCTATTATTCATTTGCGGAAGCCTCTTTGTCAATGCTCAACCGCGTAGGGATGACAGCCATCACAAGCCCTATTGCAGTGACGCATACAGTTGTCAGAATGATGTCGGACCATTGCAGAATGACAGGGTAGGACGGAGTCGCGAATCCGCCCGGCATTTTTATCAGGCCGAACTGCTGCTGCAGCAACACGAATCCGATGCCGATGACCAGTCCGGAAACTAATCCGATGATGGAAATGAGCCAGCCCTCGGTGATGAAAATCCTGTTAATCAGCTTGTCCTGCGCCCCCATACTGCGGAGCGTGCCGATATCTTCCCGCTTCTCGATAATCAGCATTGACAGGCTGCCGAATATGCTGAATGCGATGATCACTATAATGAATATGAGTATCAGGAATATGGCAGACTTCTCATATTTCATCATCTTGTACAATGCCGGATTCTGCTGGAATCTGTCGCGGACAATGAAATCAGAGCCCAATCTCTCCTGCAGTCCGCTGACTATGCGGCTTATGCCCTTTTCTCCATGTTTCGGATCAATGCGTATCTCGATGCCGGAGACTTCATCGTCGTAACCCAGCAACTCCCTCATAGTCTCGATTGGCACAATCATAAGACCGGAATCAGTGTCGGCATTCACCGAGAATACCCCGGCAGGGAATACCTTGACCATTTCTATGGAAGCGGCCGGATTTGAAAGGGAAATGTTCCTGTCCCTGGCGGGGAAATATATCTCTATCGGGGCGATGAAACGCGGACTGATGCCCATCGTATAAGCAGTTTTTGCACCCACTATCGCCATCGGGATATCTCCCCGGTGCAGAGTGAATTTGCCGTCGCGAAGATGCTCCTTCAGCGGAGACTCCTCCTCATACACTGAATCCACGCCCTTTGCCTTGACGATTCCGCTGTGTCCGTCGTAATTGATGAATACGTTCTCCTCCAGCACGCTGCACATATTCAGAACCTCGTCCTGATCATACGCCCAGTCGAGCGCATCCAAGTCGGGATTGAACACCTTGCCCTCCGCCGGGGATACGAGAATGTCCGGCTCAATGTTTCCGAGCGAGTCTTTGACCAGACTGTCGAACCCATTGTAGACGGACATTATCATTATCAGCGCCGCAGTTCCGATTGCCATACCGACTGTGCTTATCGCGGAGATAATGTTGATTACATTGTGAGATTTCTTCGCGAAAAGGTAACGGACGGCAAATCTGAAGGCGAGATTCATATTGGGAGCCCCCGTTTATTTCTTGAGCAGTTCGTCGATATGCTCGGCGTAGTCAAGAGTCGTATCCTGGAAGAACACAAGTTCAGGCACGATTCTCAACTGCTTCGCCACGATATGACCCAGCTCTCCGCGGATGGAACGTGAGTTGTCGTTGATGATTTTCATCGCTTCCTCCGCCTTTGCTGACGGGAAAATGCTGACATAAACCTTGGCAACTGACAGATCCGGACTGATTCTTACCTCAGTGACGGAAACCATAGCGCCTCCGAACACAGCCATTCCCTTGCTCCGGATAATCTCGGCAAGGTCTTTCTGAAGTTCCTTGGCTACTTTGAGCTGCCTTGTACTTGCGCCGTTGTCCATAATTAAATTATCTTGATAAGATTGTAATTCTTCTTTCCTCTCTGTGCAAGGATATATTTGCCGTCAACGATGTCCTTCTCGCTGATTTCGTATTCGATGTCGCTGACTTTGTCCTTGTTGATGCTTACTCCGCCACCCTGAATCATCTTTCTGCATTCTCCTTTGGAAGGGAATACCTGAGTCTTCACTGAGAGAAGGTCGATGATGTTGCAAGGCAGGTCGGATTTCTGAATCTCGAATGTCGGCACTCCTGAGAATACCGCGAGGAATGTGCGCTCGTCCAGTTTCTTCAATTCGTCTGAAGTGGAATTGCCGAAAAGCATCTTGGATGCGGAAAGCGCGTTCTCATATTCGGCCTCGCCGTGAACCATCACCGTAACTTCCTTTGCAAGGAGTTTCTGGAGCTTGCGCTGTCCTGGATCTTCCTGATGCTCAGCTATTGCGGCTTCGATTTCCTCTTTGGTGAGCATTGTGAAAATCTTGATGTATCTCTCTGCGTCCTCGTCGGATACATTCAGCCAGAACTGATAGAACTCATAAGGCGATGTCCTTTCAGGGTCGAGCCAGATGTTGCCGTTCTCGGTCTTGCCGAATTTGCGCCCGTCGGCCTTCCTGATGAGAGGGCAGGTCAATGCGAATGCGTCTGTCTTGCCGAGGGTCCTGCGGATCAGCTCTGCTCCTGTGGTGATGTTGCCCCACTGGTCGCTTCCGCCCATCTGCAGACGGCAGTTCTTGTTCTGATACAGCCAGAGGAAGTCATAGCCCTGAAGAAGCTGGTAGCTGAATTCGGTGAATGACAGTCCGTCGCGGGATTCGTTGGAAAGACGGATCTTCACTGAATCCTTGGCCATCATATAGTTGACTGTTATGTGTTTGCCGACGTCGCGGATGAAATCGAGGAATCCATATCCTTTCATCCAGTCGTAGTTGTTCACCAGTTCGGCTTTGTTTGGAGCGTCTGAATCGAAGTCCAGGAACTTTGAAAGCTGTTTCTTGATTCCTGCGATATTGTGATTGAGAGTAGCTTCGTCAAGAAGATTTCTTTCCTGAGATTTTCCGGAAGGGTCTCCGATCATGCCTGTAGCACCTCCTACGAGAGCGATCGGCTTATGCCCGCAAGCCTGGAAATGCTTGAGTATCATAATGCTGACCATGTGACCAATGTGAAGCGAGTCTGCCGTAGGGTCGATTCCTACATACGCCGCTGTCGGACCTTCCATCAGTTTCTCTTCTGTCCCCGGCATGATGTCCTGCACCATACCTCTCCATCTAAGTTCCTCTACGAAATTTTTCATCGAATGATTAAGTGATTATTTATATTTATAAGGTGTATTCTGCCACTTGTGCCAGCAGATATGCACGCAGTTTACAAAGTTAGGAATTATCTCAATCTTATCAAACGATTTGATCGTCTGACGAATCTTCGGATGAAAATTTTTATGCCGTAGATGTTTGAAATTCAGTCGTAATATCGTATATTTACGACCAACGAATAACAGATAGGGAGCGGAAGGACGCTCCCCCAAAACTTTTTATTGTGAAAATTTCTAAATTCAGCCTGCTTTTGCCGGCGTTTATGTCGTGTTTCTTCACGATGTCCTGCTCCAGCGAGAATAAGGAAGAGCCGACTCCGGAACCTTCTCTGGAAGTATCTTTCCCGACAGATAAAATCACCATCATTGCCGGAACTGAATCTGAAGTTCAGCTGACTGTAAGTCCATTGGTCAAAGCAATGGATGCCGAGTTTGTCGTTTCCGACGAGGATGTAGTCAGCATCAAGGAAAAGACTCTGACAAACGAGGGTCTTCTGCTTGTACTCGGTTCGGAAGGTCTCGGTACTGCGACGATTTCCGCTGCAGTCGAGAGTGAGTTTGCGGAATGCAAAGTTGAGGTGGTCGCAATAGAAGTTCAGGGTATCTCGCTCGACAAGAATACATTGGATTTGACGGTCGGAGAGGAATACAGTCTGAAGGCTACCATTGACCCGGCGGATGCGACCAACCCTCTTGTCGATTGGTTCTCAAGCGATGAAAGCGTAGTGTATGTGTCCCACGGCCGTCTGCAGGCCCTGTCTGACGGAACCGCTAGAATTACAGCGTCAATAGCCGGTAAGTCGGCGTATTGCGACGTGACCGTGCGCAGCGTTGAGGCTGAATCAGTTGCCCTCGACATTGAGTCTAAAGATATAGCGGTGAACGAGACATTCATAGTGACCGCAACCGTGCTTCCGGAGAATGTCACGATGAAGACGATTTCGTGGAAGTGTGACAATCCTGAGATTATAAGTTATGAGGTTATCGATGCTGTTACCACTGACAATGTGGTTGCAGCGCGCGTATGCGGTCTGAAAGCCGGAGAAGCCGTGTTAACTG
>CAVKAQ010000078.1:0-10536 GCA_963654225.1 Butyricicoccaceae bacterium
ACAGTTATATTAATAAATTACTAATAATCATTTAATTTCAATGAAAAAGTTTCTTATGTCAAGTTTTCTGAAACGTTTTTCGTTGGCTTTGGCTCTCAGTATGACCATAGCGTTCGGCGCCCGTGGTCAGAATGCGAAGACCATAACGCTCAAGATGGAGAATGCTCCTCTGGAGAAGGTTATGGATGCCATCGAGAATCAGTCTCAGTATCTTTTCCTTAACGACGGGGTCGATGTGAGCTTGCGGGTGACTGTCAATGTCAGCAATTCCACTATCGAAACTGCTCTTGGACAGATGTTCGCCTCAAAGCCTGTCAGCTGGAAGATTGAGGGCGTGAATGTCTATATCTCCAAGAAGAAAGACGTTCCTGTAAGCGAACGCACCGTTTCGGGTGTTGTGACCGATGCCGCAGGACTTCCTTTGCCGGGTGTCGCAGTTCTCGTGAAAGGTACTGCAAACGGTTCCAGCACAGACGTTGACGGTAAGTTCACTTTCGTGCTGAATGATGAGAATCTGGAAGGTTCAAAACAGCTGCAGTTCGTTTGCCTCGGTTACACGACTCTCGAACTTCCTATAGGGAGCAGGCGAGTATTCAACATCTCAATGTCAGACGATTCGATGCTTCTCGAGGGAACAGTCGTTACCGCATTGGGTATCAAGCGTTCTGAGAAGGCGTTGAGCTACAATGTGCAGAAGATTGATTCAGAGGAACTTCTGACCAATAAAGACGCGAACTTCGTGAACGCCCTCAACGGTAAAGTCGCTGGTCTCGTGATAAACTCTTCGTCATCAGGAGTCGGCGGTGCTTCCAAAGTCGTGATGCGCGGTGAAAAATCCATCAGCAAATCGTCAAACGCTCTTTATGTCATCGACGGTATTCCTATGTACACATCTGCCAAAGATGCGGGAACCGAGTTCGATTCGAAAGGTTCCACGGACCCTATCGCGGACATCAACCCTGAAGATATCGAGTCTATGACCGTTCTTACAGGTGCTGCTGCAGCCGCCCTCTACGGTTCTTCCGCAGCCAACGGAGCAATCATCGTCACTACCAAGAAAGGTTTGGAAGGCAAGACTTCGTTGACTATCAGCAGCAATACGGAGATTTCAAATCCGTTCGTGCTTCCATCATTCCAGAACCGGTATGGCACAGGAGACCTCAATTCCAGCGAAGGTTCAATCATCCGCAGCTGGGGACAGAAGTTGAACTCATCCAACTATATGGGTTACAATCCTCGCAGCGACTATTATCAGACAGGTGTAACTGCGACCGAGAGTGTGTCTTTGGCGACGGGCAACTCGAAGAATCAGACATATCTCTCCGCAGCCGCCATCAATTCGAAGGGCGTGGTTCCCAATAACGGATATAATAGATACAATTTCACATTCCGCAATACTACAAAGTTCCTGAAAGACAAGATGACTCTGGATGTAGCCGCAGGTTACATTATGCAGAACGACAGGAATGTGACGAATCAGGGTGTTTACAACAACCCTATCGTCGGCGCATATCTTTTCCCTCGCGGAAATGACTGGAACGACATCACGATGTATGAAAGATGGGATTCTTCCCGTAAGATCTACACTCAGTACTGGCCTGTGGGCGACGCGGGTATGACAATGCAGAATCCATATTGGATCAACTACAGAAACCTTCGTGAAAACAAGAAGAGCAGATATAACCTCAGCGCCGGTCTCTACTATGACATAACAGACTGGATGACTGTTTCCGGCCGTGTCAAGGTTGACAACACCATCAATAAATACACTGAGAAGTTCTACGCTTCCACAAACACGCAGCTTACGGAGTATTCCAAGAATGGTTTATATTCGCAGGAAGAGGCTCAGGACAATCAGTTCTATGCGGATGTCCTGCTTGATATCAACAAGAGCTGGAAGAATTGGAGTCTGCACGCCAATGTAGGCGCTTCGATTTCCGATATCCGCAATGACTCATTCTCGCTTCGCGGACCTATCGCTGACGGAATCGTTGACCCTTCGGAGTCTGCAAACATACCTAACGTGTTCAATGTGTTCGCGTTGAGCCAGTCCAAGACAGTCAAGAAACAGGCGGGCTGGAGAGAGCAGACGCAATCTGTATATGCTTCTGCCGAAGTCGGTTTCAAGAACGCTTATTACCTTACTCTTACAGGACGTAATGACTGGCCTTCACAGCTTGCAGGACCAAGATCAAGCCAGAAATCATTCTTCTATCCTTCTGTAGGTGCTTCAGTAGTGCTTTCTGAGATTATTCCTAACATGCCGAAACAGCTTGAATATGTGAAAGTCCGTACATCCTGGGCTTCCGTAGGCGTTCCTTTCGGGAGATGGATCGCCAATCCGCTTCACGAGTGGCCGGACAAAGGCAATGCCTGGAATACCCAGACTGCATATCCGGTAGAGAATCTCAAACCGGAGAGAACCAACTCTTGGGAGGTTGGTCTTACGCTCAGATTCCTCAATTGGTTCAATCTGGACGGTACTTATTACAAGACCCATACAAGAAATCAGACAATCTATCCTGAGATTTCAACGGGCTCAGGCTATTCTGAGATTCCTATCCAGTCCGGTGACGTGCTGAACGAAGGTGTCGAACTTAACCTCGGATTTGACAAGCAGTGGGGCATATTCGGATGGAACAGCAACTACACATTCTCGACCAACAGGAACAAGATCATTTCTCTCGTGAAGAATGTCAAGAATCCTGTGACCGGTGACCTTCTCAACATATCCTCAATGAATATGGGCGGTCTCGGAAACGCAGTGTTCATCCTCAAGGAAGGCGGCTCTCTCGGTGACCTATATTCACGTCAGGATTTCGTGAGAGACAGCAACGGAAAGATTTATGTTGACGCCAACGGCGGAGTCGCTACGGAGACCAAGACTGACATCGATGACTATATTAAACTCGGAAGTGTTCTGCCTAAAGCCAATATGGCGTGGAGAAATGACTTCCGTATCCAGAACTTCAATTTCGGATTTATGGTGACGGCACGTTTGGGCGGTGTGGTATATTCCAGAACCCAGGCTATGCTTGATTACTACGGAGTATCCGAGGCGTCCGCTCTGGCAAGAGACAACGGCGGAGTCTATATCAACAACGGAGCCGACCTTATCGACGCCAACAAATGGTACACCGCAATCGGTTCCGGAGACACTGTGCCTCAGTACTATACCTATTCCGCAACCAACGTGAGGCTGCAGGAAGCGTCCATCGGTTACACATTCCCTAAGAAAATGCTCGGAGGTCTGTTCGACCTTACCTTGCAGGTGGTGGGACGCAACCTCTGGATGATCTACAACAAAGCCCCTTACGATCCGGAATCAGTGGCTTCTACTACATCTAACTTCTATTCGGGTATTGACTATTTTATGATGCCAAGCACCAGAAACTTCGGCTTCAATGTCAGAATTAAATTCTAAAGGAGACTATGACAATGAACAATAAGTTTTTAAGAACAATTGCCCTGTCTGCTGTTGCATTTGCCGGAATCGCCTGCACCGCCAATTACGAGGAACTGAACAAGAATCCTTACGGTGTTTCTGATGACGAGATGCAGAGAGACGGCTATATAATCCGGGCATCGCTTGTGGGCATCGCCAACGGCGTTATATCTCCGGATGTGAATACCACACAGTTTACTGAGTGTCTGTTGGGCGGTACTTTGGGCGGCTATATGGCCGACGCCAATGCCGGTTTCTCAAACACTATTTCAAACTACAATCCTACGGACAACTGGACTAACGTCTTTATGCAGAGCGACAGAATCATCCCTGTCATCTATACAAACTACAAGCAGCTTCATCAGGTAACTGACGATCCTGTGATTCTCGCTGTGGGCGATATTGTGAAAGTTGCCGCAATGCACAGAGTCACCGATACTTACGGCCCTATTCCTTACACCAAGATTGGTCAAGACGGCAGTTTGAGCGTGCCTTATGATTCCCAGGAGGACGTTTACAAGTCGATGTTCAAAGAACTTGACGCCGCAGTCGAAGTGCTGATTCCAAACCGCACCAACAACTTCGCGTCGGAGGCCGACGCCATTTACGGAGGAAATGTCGAGAACTGGATTAAACTTGCCAACTCATTGAAACTCAGGCTGGCTATGCGCATATCTTATGCTAATCCTGCTCTTTCAAAGGAAATGGCAGAGTCTGCAGTCAACAACGAGGTCGGAGTGATCACTTCCAATGACGAGAATGCAAAATTCTCCACTTGGGGAACAGACGGCAATCCTATCAAAGTGGCTGTCGAATATAATAAGGTGCAGACTCACGAAGACGGTACCGCCTGTACGACTGCTGCCGGAGACTCCCACGTCGCTGCGGACATCATCTGCTATATGAACGGTTACAATGACCCTAGGCGCGCATCCTATTTCACCGCAGGAGAGTGGAGCGGATATGACTATGTCGGAATGAGACGCGGCATCATTATTCCGAACCAGAGCTCCATCGGTCACAAATTCTCAGGATTCACCTTGAAAGTGAATGACCCGGTATGCTGGATAAATGCGGCTGAGGTGGCTTTTCTTGAGGCGGAAGCAGTAGCTGTATTCGGATACGATATGGGCGGAAGTGCAAAGGATTTCTATGAGAAGGGTATTGAACTTTCGTTCGAGCAGTGGGGCGCAGGCAATGCGGCAGAGTATATCGCCGACGCGACAAGCACTCCGACTACATACACAGACCCTTCAGGTTCAAATACATACACCGATGTACTTTCCACTATCACTGTCGCTTGGGACGAAGATGCCACTGTTGCGCAGAAGCAGGAACGTATCATTACCCAGAAATGGATTGCCAACTGGCTTCTCGGAAACGAGGCCTGGGCAGACTGGAGAAGAACAGGTTACCCTACACTCATTCCTGCAACGGATGCAGGAAACAAGAGCAACGGTATAGTTGATTCCCGCAAAGGTGCAAGGCGTATGGCATATCCTACCAACGAGGCGGTGTCCAACTCTGAAAACTATCAGAATGCTGTCAGCACTCTTCTCGGAGGAACAGACAATATGAACACACGTCTGTGGTTCGACTGCAACCCTGACAATCCTTATTACAAGAACTGACACTAAAATTGATTAGAAATGACAGATAGAATAAATCTGAAGAAATCAGCTCTCTGGGTTGCTGCGGCGATGCTTATGGCATCCTGCTCCGACTGGACTGAGACAGAAAGTCTGAAGATAAAATATCCTGAGATCAAGAAGGATAACCCTGAGCTTTATGAGGCTTACACGAAGTCTCTCAGAGAATACCGTGAAACCGATCACAAGGTCACGATCTGCAAATTCGCCAACAAGGTTGCGGCACCGGCAGGTCAAGCCGAGCATATAAACGCATTGCCGGACAGCGTTGACTATGTGATTCTTATGACACCTGATGCTGTGTCCGTTGCCATCCAGTCTGAAATGGCGGAAGTTCGCAAGGATAAAGGTATGAAGGTCCTATATGAAGTCAATTACAGCAATATGGTTTCAGCATACAAGGCTTACGCGGAGTCGTGGAGAGCAAATCATCCTGACACAGACGATTCCGGTTCGGAAGAAGATGGCGAGACTGTTGGCACCGTGACTGACCCGGCGGATACTCTTATATCACAGAACAGTTACGTCAGCAATGCCGTTGAGGCCAGACTGCGTTACTTTGATGAGTATGGATTTGACGGCGTCAGTGTTTCATATACCGGCATTAATCCTTTGAGCATCAGTGATGAAAACTACGAAGCGTATGTAGCCTCTTATGAATCATTTATAGACGGTGTCCGCAAATGGCGCGGGAATAATCCGGATGCGCTGTTCTTCTTCGAAGGTACACCGCAGTATCTTCTCGGCGATGATTCTTCTCTTGCACAAGGTGCTGATTATCTGATTCTGTCGGCTGAGTCTGAACAGAATGCGTACAGCTATTCATACCTCGTGAATCAGAGCCTCAGGTTCGAGAATATCCCTTCCGACAGGTTCATCATCGGCGTGACAACGGTTTCTCTTACGGATCCGAATGACACCGACGGTACATTTATCGACAAGGATGACGACGGGAATACGCTCACGGCAATTACCGGAGCCGCTTATTGGGTGTCACAGACCACCTCAGGTTTTACTAAAGCCGGAATCTGCATCTCCAATGCACAGAATGACTACTACAACATCAAATTCGTTTATCCTAATATCCGCAAGGCTATTTCGATAATGAATCCTTCACCACTTAATTAAGTTCATACAATGAAAAACATATTGAAATATGGTTTTGCTCTGCTTGCTTCAGCTGCTGTCCTTCAAGGATGTCAGACAGAAAGCGAGAAATTGGACAAACACCATTTTGACAACAAATTGTTTTTGAACACATCTTCATCAACTGATGAGATTCTGGTAAAACAGACTGGTTCGGCTGTAAATGTCTCAAGAACAATCAATATCAGCACGGCTCTCAAGGCGGAGTCAGATATCGAGGGTACACTCAAAGCCGCTCCTGAACTTCTGGATACTTATAGGACGGCTTATTATGAGGACCAGGCGCGTGTGCTTCCGTCAACGCTGTGTGAAATTTCGGAACCGAAACTCAAAATTACTGCCGGTTCCAATGTTTCGCCTTCGACTGAGATATCATTCAAAAATCTCGAGCAGTTGAACCGCGACTCAGTATATGTGATGCCGGTGAAACTTGTGGATGTGACAGGCATTGATGTGCTTGAGTCCAAGACGACGATGTATTACGTGTTCAAGGGCGCGGCTCTCATCAATGTTGTCGCCGACCTTGCTGAGAATAGGGCATATCCGAGTTGGAAAGACGGATCAATTGTGAATAATCTTACCAATTTCACCCTTGAATGTCTGGTGAACTTCAACGCTTTCGGCCGTCAGATTTCGTCAATTATGGGTATAGAGGGCAATTTCCTCCTCCGTGTCGGTGACGCCGGAGTTCCTGACAATCAGTTGCAGGTTGCAAGTTCAAGCAACCTTACCAGCAGTGATCTCCAGTTTGAAACAGGCAAATGGTATCACGTTGCGGTGACTTTCAGTAACGGCAATGTAACCGTTTATTTCAACGGCATTCCAAAACTTACGGGAAAATGCGGAAAGACCTCCGTAAGTTTCGGGCAGACTCATACGGACGAAAGTGACGGCAGACGTTGCTTCTGGATCGGATATTCTTATGCTTCCGACCGTTATATGGACGGAAAAATTTCAGAAGTCAGAATCTGGAACAAGACGCTTACCGAGGCTGAAATCAATGAAGCTACCCATTTCTACACAGTTGACGCTTCATCTGAAGGCCTTGTTGCTTACTGGAAGTTTGATGAAGGCGCCGGCAGTACTATCAAAGATTACAGTGTGAACGGAAATGATCTTACGGTGGACAGCGTTCCGGGATGGACAAAGGTTTCTCTGCCGTAATCTCAGAAGTTGTTTGAATTAAATGACAATTATGATGAAAAAGATATTCAATACTATCATTCAGGCTTCGGCCGCGTGCCTTATCTGCGCAGCGGTCTCCTGCTCTGACGATATCAAGATAGGCAATCTGGACGAATCTCAATATGAGAATGTCGGAAAGTTGAACTGCACCGTGCGCGATGCCGAAAACGGCAAGACAAGCACAATAGTTGAACTCAGAAGATCAGATTATACTACGTCTGTCGAGTTTAAACTGCCGCGCGCTCCGAAGAAGGGAGTAGATGTCACAATCTCTTTTGATGCTGACTATCTGGAACAGTACAACGCCGAGCACGGCACTTCTTTCAAACTTTATCCTGCAGACAGCGTGAAACTTCAGAATGACGGCAAGATTGTGGTCGCTCCGGACGAAAGAACTTCGTTCTCGCTTGACTTGGTGATTCCTGCATTGGATACCGTAAACTATGAAGCTGATCAGACATATCTGCTTCCTTTGAAGGCCGAAACTTCTACTGAGGGTGTTTCGATTTCAAAAAGCGAGTCTCATTGCGTGTATCTCGTGAAAAATCTCGCCGGGGACGGCCTCGCAGACAGAAAAGAAGGGGAGAAGGAAACATTCTTCTATTTCGAGGTCAATGACACCAACCCTCTGAATGCGCTTCAGTGGAGAATGGAGGACGGACGCTACTTGGTGAATTATCTGGTGCTCTTCGCCGCCAATATCAACTATAACAGTGAGAAAGGTGAGGTTTATATCTATACGAACCCTCAGGTGACTTACATTCTTGCCCACAACGAGGAGGTTCTTCAGCCTCTCCGCAAGCACGGCATCAAGATTATTCTCGGACTTCTCGGCAATCACGACGAGTCCGGTCTTGCTCAGCTTTCAGAAATTGGAGCAAAGGATTTCGCTCAGAAGATTGCTGCTATGTGCTATGCTTACAATCTTGACGGTGTCAATTTCGACGATGAGTATTCCAATTCGCCGGACTTGAGCAATCCTCTGTTTACAACTTGTACTTCTGCTGCAGGCGCACGTCTTATGTATGAGACGAAAAAGGCGATGCCTGACAAATATGTCACAACTTTCCAGTATGGTAGAATGTATGGTGTGGATTATGTTGAGGGTATTCCTGCCGGATATTGGCTGGACATAGCAGTTGCCAACTACGGAAGTGTGGCACGCCCTCTCGAGGGAATGACCAAAGCCAACTGCTCCGGCAAATCTGTCGAGATGGCCCGAAGTGGAACTATATCCGTAAGCAATGCGAAGAGCATCGCGAACGGTGAATATGGATACTTTATGGTGTTTGCTCCTTGGGCTGCGAACAAGCAGGGTGACCAAAATCAGTTCAAGTCTCTCAGTAACCTTGCGGAAGGACTTTACGGAAGTAAACTGGTTACTCCGGAATACTATTATCCTTCATCCACTTCGTTTGAGACCAGGGCGTACTAAACTGATAATCGGAAAATAAGATGAAAAAATATATTATGATGTTGGCAGCGGCGGCATTGCTGTTCAGCTGCAACGAAAAAGAAGAGCATACCGCTTCCAGCGACAGTATTGCAACTTCTGCAGATACTCTGGCCTTCGGGCCGGAAGGTGGCTCACAGAGCCTTACCGTCACGAGCTCTGATGACTGGAGGCTTTCAGGACTGAGCGACTGGGTGAAGCCGTCGGCTGTTGAAGGCAAGAGCGGAGCAGTTATTTCTTTCACAGCGGAAGCGAATGATAGTGATGGTACAAAAGAGGCTGAATTCAAGTTCTTTACGGGCTCTGCGGTTAAGAAGGTAGTAGTCAAGACTACACCTGCCTATGTGGTTGCTCTGGAATCGGAACAGGAAGTTAGCGTTTCCTCTGATGCTTCAACTGTTAATGTGAAACTTCAGACTAACATACCTGATCTTAAGACTGAATTTTCAGATGGCGGTGCGGACTGGATTTCCATGGAAAGCAGATCAGATGTGTTTGGAATGACTCTGCTCAAATTCAATGTGAAACGCTCACAGGTATTCCGAAGCAGGGAGTCAGTGCTGAAGATTTCCGGCTCAGGTCAGGAGGTGTCTGTCAAATTGGTTCAGGCTCAGCGCGATACGATTGTTTTTACTGAAAATAGGGTAGTGCTTGATCTAGCGGAACGTGATGTGACTGTCAAGTTCAAGACCAACATAACTCCGGAATTCGAGCTTGCTTCCTGGATGGAGAAAAAAGAAGAGACTTCAGGTGCTGAAGATGCTGATGGCTTGACAGAGAAGACTGTCAAACTTCATCTTTCAGAGTCTGTGGCGACCCGTTTGTATACATTGACATTCAAGATGAATGATACTGAGTATGGAAAGTACACCATCAAACAGCAGAATCCTAATCCGATTCTCTGCGACATCTCTGATGCAGTTCTCCGTACCAAACTGACTGAGCTCGGTTGGATTCTCGGTGATGATACGACTACGGAGTGCGAGGTCCTTGAGGAGGGGCTCACTGCAACAACTCTTTCCCTCGGAGGAAGCAGTTACTATAACACCTTCTATGCTGAAAAAGTGGACGGACTTGGTGCTTTTCCTGCATTGGAGACATTGTGGATAACATGGGCTCCATCTTTGTCCACGGTTGATGTCTCTGACAGCAAGAGCCTCAAATCCATCAAGATGCAGCAGGTGTACAAGATTGAAGAAATCAAGACCGGTTCAAGCCCTGTTGAAGAAGTGAACTTCGGCTCATATCGTTCTGACTACATCTCGACTTCCAAGGTTACGATTTCCGGAGAGAACATCAAGACTGTTTACGCTAACAATTCGTCCATCTATATTTCTTACGGATATGATGAAATTGAGGAATTGGATGTGACCGGATGCCCTGCTCTTACTTCCCTGAAGGCAAAACGTGCTTACGAAGGAGGGCGTGGCTCTGTATCTTCTCTCAAGAAGATAGATATCACGTCCGCCCAGAAGGACGCAATTGATGCCGGAACTCTCGTCGTAGAGAAGGCTGATGATGCCGATTTCGTGGTGAAGTGATGTAAGATGACTGAGTAAAAAACAGTCTGCTGAACGATTGGATTGGGTCGTTCTCGGTGAAGAAGGGGCTGACTAAAAAGTATTAGTCAAGCCCCTTTTTCTTGTTTTTCGGTGAGG
>CAVKAQ010000079.1:0-10456 GCA_963654225.1 Butyricicoccaceae bacterium
GCATATCATATTTAGATACTAAAGGTACTTTAATAGAATCTAATGTAAGAAGATATTCAGGCTTAAGGTAGTCAGTATAGCCGTCATTACGTCTCCTAGCCTTATTAAGAGAAGAACTAATAGGGATAGACTGGATAGAATTAGCCAATGTGTAAAATTTATCGTCCTCTAATTCACTCGGAAGCAAGTCAACATAAGGGAGATGCGCATTATCATAGGTGAATGTACCGAAATAAGCGTATTTCCATTGTTTATATTCGTCAGATAGACGATTAGCCCAATCGTTCTGATACTGGCTAACACATTCCAAGCATTTACCGCAAGGGTGTGTAACAATCTTAGAACGACCTTGACAATCGACTTTGCGAGTGATAGGGGAGAGACACATTACTTTTTCTTATTAAAGTCGAAACCGATAGTATCTATCTTGCTTCTGAGGTCAACCGAAGTAGGGTTATTTGTGCTAACTGATATAGTAGCGGACATCTGGCCAGTGTCAGAAGTTTTTGCAACAACCTTCGTAGTACCGCAGGAACATAGAAGATAGATAGACGCGACAGCTGAGAGCAATAGCGGAACAATGATTTTAGCCCACTTAGGGCAGGACTTCAAAAAGTCAAGAATTTTAGATATATCCATAAAGTTTAGTATTTAATGCGTGTAGAATGGTCGAGAGATACGGTACAAGCAATATCATTGTCTAGCAACTGCTTTAACTGATAGAACATAGCCCAAGTATCATCTAAGTCGAAAAACAAACGATATTTAACCTGCTTTCCGTAGTACACAGTAAGAGCGTAACGCGAACAACCGTGCTTAATAGGTTTAACGGAGGGGTATTCTTTCATAATGATATAAGTACTGATTAGCTGATTTGACAAGAACACAACGAGCGATAACTATACGGTCATCGGATAGAGCGCGGTGACGCCAATAATCGAAGCGTTTTCCCTCGTGCTTTTCTATGACGAACTTATGACGAGGTGTAAATACCTTATAGTAAAGCAAGTAAGGACGCATAACGGAATTTATTACAATAGACATAACACTTAGTAGCGATTTCATACACGTTAACGATAACGTGGAAATCAATACCCTTAAGAATTTGGTAGAGGTCGCGTGTCTCACGTGCAGAGAGTTCCGCGACATAGCGAGCAGACTGGAGAGAGTTAACGCACGTAGGGCGTTTAATGCGACAAATTACGTTACCGTAATCATCGAATACCGTTGCAGTAGCAATGAATCGCCAAGATTTCATATATTTGTATGTTTAATTGGTTATTTCTGAGTTATACAATTTATATTATGTTAAGTTGATATGTTTTTACAGTTATTTTGTCTGTTGGGTGCCATTGCCCTATTTCTTTACGGATTGAATATGCTGAGCAATGGTTTGCTCAAATTGACCGGAGACAGATTACGTGCGATTTTGCCTTGGATGAAAAAAAATCCATTGAACAGCATCATCGCCGGATTCGGAATAACTGCTGTTGCAGAGTCCTCAAGCGCGGCGACCATTATGGTAGTCAGCTTTGTAAATGCCGGCGTACTGGCACTTAGTCAGGCCATTCTCGTGATTATGGGTGCCAATATCGGAGCCTCGTTCACAACCTGGATTATCGCAGCTTTGGGATTTGGAATCGGAATAAAATACTTCACATACCCTTTGATTGCAGTTGGATTCCTCCTCACTACAATGAAAGGCAGAAAAAAGAAAATCGTAGGTGAAGTGATTATGGGCTTCTCGCTCCTGTTCATAGGACTTTCATTCGTAATTGCTAACTTCCCTACCACCTCGCAGTTTCCTGCCCTGAGCGAATATATTACCGAACTTGGTGGTTCACAAGCATTTGCAATACTCCTCTTTATGGCTTTGGGCTGTATTCTCGCATTCGGAATGCAATCAACCGGAGCAGTTACTCTTACTATGGTAATGCTGCTTTGCGGATGGATTTCATTTGATATGGCAGTCGCTATGGTTATGGGTGAAAATATCGGAACAACAATATCGGCCAACGTTGCAGCCACCGAAGCCACGACACAGGCAAAGCAAGCGGCACTTGTACACACGTTGTTCAATGTTTTCGGAGCTGTCCTTGCGCTTATATTCTTCAATCCTTTCATAAATCTCGTGGGAGCTATAACCGCACTCGTCGGACTCGACAATCCTGCAACCGCGGCAAACGCCTCAGCCTGGTCCTGCATTTTCGGAGTAGCAACATTCCACACGCTGTTCAACCTTCTCGGAACGTGCATACTCGGATGGTTTACCAAGCCTATCGAAAAATTCATAACCAAACTCGTCAAGAAGTCAGAAGACAACGATACCGACAACGGCAAGTTGGTGTATATCTCATCCAGGCAGTTCGGCACCCCTTCCATTTCTATCGGATTAGCTTTCAAGGAGGTAGCTCATTTTTCCGAAATCCTTTGCAACGGCTTTGACAATGTTAGGAACGCTGTCAACGAGAAAGATCCGGACAAATTCGAGAACTACAGGATGAAACTTGTCCAGCTGGAAGAGTTGTCGGACAAAATCGAATATCAGATTGCAACATTCCTGAACAACGTGTCTTCCGAAGCGCTCAGCGAAGAAGAATCTGAACAAGTTAAAGTGCTTTACCGCGTAATCGGAGAAATGGAGAGCCTCGGTGACAGCGGTGAAAACATCAGCAGAATCCTCGAGCGCGAGCGTGTGCACAACAGAAAATTCGATGAGATTGCAATCGAAAAGATTAACCTTATGATATCCAAGGTCGAGGATGCCTACAAGGTGATGACCGAAAATCTCGGAAAAGCCGCATCTGATTCACTCACAGACATTTCCAATGCCTATAATGCAGAGGATATCATAAACGAAACAAGAAACAAACTTAGAGAGGAAGGTATCAATCAGATAGAGAACCACACTGGGAACTATCAGTCACTCAACTACTTCCTTGATATAATATCAGAACTTGAAGCAATGGGAGACTTTATGATAAATGTATCCCAGGCTGTGGTAAGAAACGATAACTAATGTCTAAAAAGAAACTGGATCTCATACTTGAAAATGTTGTAATCGAGGCGGTCGCAGCTGAAGGCCGCTCACTTGCACACGTTGACGGGACTGTTGTTTTTGTGGAATTTGCAGTTCCCGGAGATGTTGTCAATGTGCGGATTACAAAGAAAAAGAAAAACTATATGGAAGGCTACATCTTGGAAATCATCAAGCCTTCCGAACATAGACTGACACCTTTCTGCGAGCACTTCGGGATATGCGGCGGATGCCGTTGGCAGCCTCTCCCCTACGAGATGCAGCTCAAGGCGAAGCAACAGCAGGTCTGGGATCAGCTTGTGAGAATTGGCCATCTGCAGATTCCGGAAATAAATCCGATTCTGCCGTCAGACAAGACGAGGTATTACAGGAATAAGTTGGAGTTTACTTTTTCGTGCCGCCGGTGGATATACGATACTGAAGATCCGGAGTCACTTACGGATACGGAACGGTTAGGTCTGGGATTCCACGTCGGAAGATTTTTCGACAAAGTGTTGGATATCAAGCAGTGCCATTTGCAGCCCGAGCCGTCCAACCAGATAAGACTGTTCATTAAGGACTATGCGATAAAGCACGGTCTGTCATTCTATAACATACGCGAAAACACCGGATTTCTCCGCAATATAATCATCCGCAACAACAAGAAAGGCGAAGTGATGCTCACGGTAAGTTTCGCATACTGTGACAAGGAAGCAATCACATCTATGCTGGATGCCATTTCCGGGAAATTCCCTGAAATAGTCTCACTGCACTACGTCATAAACGAGAAACTCAACGATTCCATTTCAGACCTTGAGTGTATTCTGTATAAAGGCGAAGACGCAATCTGGGAGACTATGGACAATCTCAAATTCAAGATTGGTCCGAAATCATTCTATCAGACAAACAGCGAACAAGCCGAGAAATTGTATGCTGTAGCCAAGAAATTCGCGGAATTGACCGGCAATGAGACTGTTTACGACTTATACACAGGGACTGGCACAATTGCGCAATACGTTTCTGACAAGGCCAAAAAAGTAATCGGAATCGAATACGTCAAGGAAGCGATTGCGGACGCGGAAATCAATGCAGGCGTGAACGGCATAAGAAACTGCTCATTCTTTGCCGGAGATATGAAGGACATCTTGACTTCAGAATTTATCGGACAGCACGGCAAGCCTGAAGTTATGATTATAGACCCGCCACGAGCAGGAATGCACCCTGACGTCGTGAAAGTCATTTTGGAGGCAGCACCTGAACGCATCGTGTATGTGAGCTGCAATCCTGCATCACAGGCAAGGGATCTCGCTATGATGGCTGAATCGTATGAAATCACAGAAGTTCAGCCAGTTGATATGTTTCCGCATACAATGCACGTAGAAAATGTCTGCGCGCTTAGAAAACGTAAGAATCAGTAGAGAAAATGTTACTTGAGTGCGCAATACTTATAGCAGGATTGATATTGGTCGTTATCGGTGCCGATTGTCTTGTTGACGGCTCCTCTTCGATTGCCAAGCGAATCGGCATCAGCGACTTCGTCATAGGATTGACAGTCGTAGGAATGGGAACGTCGGCTCCTGAATTTGTCGTCAGCATAATAGGCGCGATTCAGGGCAATGGAGACATTGCAATAGGTAACGTAGTGGGTTCCAACATATTCAACGTCTTTCTGATACTCGGTGTCACCGCACTTATATTTCCGATGGAGATAACCAAGCTCAACAGACAGAAGGATATTCCGCTCAACATATTCATAACCATAGTTCTCATAGTCCTGGGACTTAACAAGACCCTGTTCGGACTCGGTCAGAACGTTCTCAGCAGACTGGACGGCATTGTATTGCTCCTACTTTTTGCGGCATACATATATATGTGCTTCCATTTCGACAAGCCTGAAGAAGCAGACGCGACTGATACTGAGGAGATTAACAAGAAGGAAATAAAGACGTTACCTGCAATTCTGATGATTGCCGGAGGCCTTGCCGGGCTGATTTTCGGAGGAAAACTTTTCGTCAACTCCGCTACCGGGATTGCACGGATGCTGAATGTCAGCGATAAACTCATCGCTGTCACCATATTGGCCGGAGGAACCTCATTGCCGGAACTTGTGACCTGCATAGTGGCGGCGCTCAAGAAGAAAGGTCAGCTTGCGCTAGGAAACATTATCGGCTCCAATATTTTCAATATACTGCTTATATTGGGCGGCGCGGCAGTCATCAACCCGCTTTCATTTGCCGGAATGAGTTACGTTGACCTAGGCGCATTGCTGGTAAGTTCAATAGCGCTTTTTACCTGCATATATTCAGGAAAAAAGGATATTCTCGACAGGCTTGACGGTGTAATACTGCTTCTGCTTGAGGCCGGATATATGACTTGGCTTATAATTCAGAAATAAAATCACATAACAATTATGTTCAAACCAATAAAATACAAACTGTTGAATGTTGGTACTCAGCGGACATTCGAAGACGAAGGCTGGACGCTTGCAGATCCTGAATCAACTTCCCCCTCTCTTGTGAGAGCGGTTTATGAGAACAAGAAATTCACTCCTAGAGACGACCTCAAGGGCCTTTATAGATATGCGGAATGGCTTCCTATCAGAAAACCGCTTAGACATTCTCACGCTCCTGTGACCTATAAGAGCAAAGGACTGGCGGAGATGCTGGGAATGGACAATCTTTATATCACATTCTCCGGCTATGCTCCAAAGTATGGTGCCAAGATGGAAACCTGCTCGTTCAAGGAAACTGAAGCCTATTCTGTGTGCGCGAGACTGCCTAAAAACAACAAACGCATATTGGTTGTACAGTCAGCGGGAAATACCGCGAGGGCATTCGCAAAGGTTTGTTCTGACAACAACATACCTATCGTAATATGTATCCCGAAGGACAATATCAGTGACCTTTGGTTCAAGAAAAAGCTGTCGCCTTGCGTAAAAATTGTCGCAAGCCCTGCAGGCTCAGACTATTACGATGCCATAGCGCTTGGTGACAAACTCTGCAAAGACCCAAGGTATCTCGCAGAAGGAGGCGCAAAGAATATCGCGAGACGTGACGGTATGGGAACGACCGTTCTGTCTGCCGTGGAGACTATCGGACGTATTCCGGATGCTTATTTCCAGGCTGTAGGAAGCGGTACCGGAGCCATTGCGGCTTGGGAAAATGCTGAAAGACTCGCAGCCGACGGACGATTCGGCAAAAACAATATGCGCATATACGCCTGCCAGAACGCTCCTTTCACTATAATGTACGATTCTTGGAAGGCTCATAGCCGCGAGCTTGTGCCGATGACTCCTGAGGAATCCAGACAGAAAGCCGAGGTTATTTTAGGCAAAGTGCTCTCCAACAGAAAACCGCCATACAGTCTCGCCGGAGGCCTTTTCGACGTGCTTGAGAAATCAAACGGAGATATGTTCAAAGTCTCAAATGACGAGATTGTATATTGGATAGTCCGCTATTTCAGTGCCGAAGGTTACGATATTTTCCCGGCATCCGCGTGTGCGGTTGCCAGCCTCAAACAGGCACTTGACGCAGGTATCGTAAAGAAAGACGAAACTGTGATGCTGAATATCACCGGCGGCGGTATGCTGAACGCTACCAAGAAAGGATTCGTCCTTAAAGAGCCGGACCTGGTGCTTGACCCGGATATGCCTTACGAAGATATTGTGGCCGCTGTGGACAAACTGTTTTAAACTATGTCTCTCACAAAACTGCCTCCGATAAACGATACGACCGGGTTCAATCCGGACTCCGCAAAGGTCGCACTTAACAATATAGCTCAGGAGATAGCCTCTGACCCGAATCAATTCCTTCAGGATTTGACCAAAGAGGCTATTTCATTCGGGCTTAAAGTGCTTGCCGCAATAGTAATTTATGCAATCGGAGCCTGGCTCATAAAGAGAGTCAAAGCAATTCTTCACAGGATATTCGAGCGGAAGCACACGGAGAAGACGCTCGCATCCTTTGTCACCAGCCTTGTGACAATATCTCTGACAGTGTTGCTTATCATCATTACGATCGGCACACTGGGTATCAACACGACATCCCTGGCGGCACTGCTTGCGGCCGGAGGTATGGCAATCGGTATGGCATTGAGCGGCACCGTACAGAACTTTGCCGGTGGCATAATGATATTGATGTTCAAGCCGTTCAAAGCAGGAGACTATATCGAAGCTTTAGGCTATTCAGGCATTGTTTCGGAAGTGAACATCGTCAGCACCAAGTTGAGAACATTCAACAACCAGACTATAGTGCTTCCCAACGGAGCATTGTCCAACGGCAATATCCGCAATTACTTTGAAAGGAAGATTAACCGCCTGGAATGGCTGGTCGATGTTGATTACAGCACCGACAACGACAAGGCAAAAGAGGTGATGATGTCTCTGCTTAAATCAGACCCAAGAATCCTAGACAGCAGGACTCCCGGCGCAGGTAATCCTTTTGTAGGTCTTAATTCATTGAAAGACAGCAGTGTCCAATATATAATGAAAGGCTGGGTATCAGAGAAGGATTATTGGGATGTAATGTACGACATCAATGAAGCAATATTCACCCAACTGCCGAAAAATGGTATAAGTTTTCCATTCCCTCAGATGGATGTGCATATAGATAGGCAACTATAAGACGTCAACTGCGTTCTTGTCCTTTCTCAAGCATCAAAAAGAGATAGCACGAAGATGAAAAGTGCAGGCTAAAAATTACTTTTAGTCTGCACTCTTTTAATGTTCTGTAAGATGACTACTCCACCGAATTGGCAGCATTCTTTTCTTCCGCCAGTTTTTCCTTGCTCAATACAGGATTTGCATAGATGTTGAGGAAAATGTTGCGCAGGTCCGCGCGGCAAAGCGACTTCTCTACCTTATTCAATTGCTGCTCAACATATTCTGTAAACTGAGCCGCATCGTCAGGAGAGTACATATTGCTGTACTTGAAGCAATGGTTGACCATATCGTAAGCAATATAATTGGTCTTCCACAATTTATATCCCTCGATTATTCTGACATCAACCGCGTGTCTGATCGCCTGATACCTGTCGTTCTTTGTACAGTAAGATGCAGCAAGGATTTCGTCGTGAGTAAGCGGCTCACCTATGTTGAGATGAATGTTTCCTTTCTGCTGCTCAATGCCGGTCATAATGCTGACAAGGTCCTCACGGGAACCTTTCACGTATTTCTCCGTGCGTGAAATCAGGAGCTCCCTTGCTTTCAGAATATCGCAAGGCTCATATTCGTATGAAATACTGAGAGGGACAATGTTCAGGACTTCGAAATTTGTCGTGAAGTCACTCGTTCCGCTCATATCCAGCA
Organism: Butyricicoccaceae bacterium; assembly: GCA_963654225.1. Classification (GTDB taxonomy): domain Bacteria; phylum Bacteroidota; class Bacteroidia; order Bacteroidales; family UBA932; genus Cryptobacteroides. The sequence goes on from CAVKAQ010000079.1 coordinate 8,322, forward strand.
TCTTGAGCAAGCCTTGCTCGGTAGTATCAACGCCATCTTTGGCACGACCTTCTCTCTGTGCAATCCAAATGGAACTGCGTCCTGAAGTGATGCAATCTCTTATGTATTTTGAGAGTACCTGAGAAGACAGATACAACTGACGGGCATTTATTCCACGGATAACCTTGATCATCCTGTTGGACCGGATCAAGTACTCGACATACTTGTTGGACAGAAGGTTGCTACCGACTGCAATTTCAGTCATAGGAATCGCGTTGCGATACAGAACCACCTGAGTGATTGCAGGATCGAGGATTATATCCCTATGATTTGACATCGCGAGGAATTTCTTGTCACCAAGCTTTTTGATATTGGCAATGCCGTCGTATGAGAAGTTATGAGCAGTCGTTGAAAGCACCCACTCAATAGCTTTGTTCATTACAAGTTTCTGAAATTCATCAATGCTTCTGACACTTTTCAGAACATTTCTGAGAAATTCAGATTCCTTATCGGGGAAAATTGCTTTCGACACTTCCAGCACTGCAGGATGGTCAGCTAACTTTCCCAACGCTTCTACCGCTTCCTGGTCCGAATAAGGACCGATATCGGTGAATTCGTTCAGTTCTTCACTCATATTACAAGAAGTAACGTATAACTTATCCGTTTTCTGGAAGTTATTTCAGTTCTTTCAGTCGAAATTCAAACAACCTCTTAAACGAAACCAAAGACAAATCTAATAAAAATAGATAACAAGTCCAAAAGAGGACGAAAAGCCCACCAGGCACAAGCCGCGACCCAATTTACAAACTTCTGAACAATAATGAACTGTCACCGTAACTCAAGAAGCGGAAATCGTGTTCAAGAGCATAGTTGTAAATTGTTTTCCAGTCACCTCCGACGAACGCGGACACCAGGAGAATCAATGTGCTCTCAGGTTGATGAAAATTGGTGACCAGCATATCGACAATCCTGAACTTGAACCCCGGAACTATTATTATACGTGTCCCAACGGAAAGTTCTTTGAGATTGTTCTTCTCCAGATATGAAATGATCGCATCCAGGGACTCTTCCAAATTCCAACTGTATTCTCTTGTATATGGAGCCCACTGCTCGACGTCTTCCGGTTTTCCGTGCTCAAGGCAGGACACTCCTATATAATACAATGATTCCAGCGTACGTACAGAAGTCGTTCCGACAGCGATGACTTTCTTTCCGGACTGACGTATGTCTTTAAGGAAATTGAGAGATACCACAAAAGGCTCCCTGTGCATCGGATGCTTTGCCACTTCCGAATCTTTAACCGGCAAAAATGTCCCGGCGCCTACGTGCAGACAGACAGTCTCAGTGTCAATTCCTTTGGACTTGATCTCATTAAGAACCCGCTCAGTAAAATGAAGTCCGGCAGTCGGAGCCGCAACAGAACCGCGTATCTTTGCGTATAATGTCTGATAGCGTTCCTTGTCAATCGACTCGCTTTCCCTGTTGAGATATGGCGGGATAGGAATCGTGCCACAGATTTCAAGAATACGGGAAAAAGGTTCGCCACCACTCCAGGAGAACTTTACGATACCTGTTTCACCATCTCTGGAAACCAGTTCGGCCTTCATATCTATGGAAGATATCTCAGGAGCGTTTTCCGGATTGAACAGCGAAAGTATATCACCTTTCCATTTCTTGGCGTTTCCGATTACGCATTTCCAAGAACAGCTGGAGGTTGTCGCAAAAGCAAGGTTATATTCTTCAGGATCAACAGGCTGCAGGCAGAATATCTCTATTCTGGCACCGGTTGGTCTCGTAAAATGCAGACGGGCAGGAACGACTTTCGTATCGTTGAACACCATAATGGCATTTTCCGGCAGGAGTGTAGGCAATTGTCTGAATATATACTCCTGCACATTCCCTGATTTATAACACAACAGCTTTGAGGAATCTCGTTCAGCAAGAGGATATTTTGCAATCCGTTCATCCGGCAGAGGATAATTGTAATCTTCTATTCTTATATCAGGTATCATACACGTATCAATTTGAGAATGCAAAATTACATCGTACACACGACAAACAGAAATGAATTTTCAATTCTCAAAGTGTTGTCAAAATTTACATTTTCCCGATTTACAAATGTTTCAGTGATGATGCTATATGTAAAATTTACTATT
>CAVKAQ010000080.1:0-8659 GCA_963654225.1 Butyricicoccaceae bacterium
GCCTTGCTGACCACGACCTCGGCGTTACCGAAGATGTGGAGAGTGAAATCGGATTTCTCAAAAGGAACATCGCCAGAGCCGACCGTGGCGCTTTTCAGGAAATTGAGCAGGATGGACATCTGAAAAAGGATCCAGTGTGTTGGTCTTGGCGTTGGGAGAGAGCTATCGATTCCGTGGAGGAGGAAGTTTCCCGCCGCTTGGAGGGAGTGCAGAGAGGTATGGGCTTCTGCTTTGCTTATTGGGCGGAGAAAAAGAGCGTGTTGAGAGAACTTTACGGCATTGACTGGAAAACCCCTTCCGAAATGAACCCGAAAGTGCTGTTTGACTGATAAAGATGCTGAACCTGTAAACAAACTTTACGGATGTGTAAAATATCTTTACATATCCGTTTTCTGTATTTAGTGGTAATGCGTTGATAGATAGTGCGATGCTAGAAATGGCACGTGCGGTGCGGGTAATGTGGCAGATTAAGAAGAAAATGGAAACAAGAATGAATTCATATATCAAGGCAGTTGCTACGTTTGCGGCGATATTCCAGGTCGTTACAGCTGTAGCGGCGGAAGGATTTTGGGAGCGCGATTCTGCGGCGGAGGGTGTTGTTTGTCGAGATTACGCGACAGGGACTTTTGGGGAGACCATTCAGACTGTTGTCGGAAAGGATGCCGAGCCAGATTCATCAAAGACATCAAATGTTATGTCTCTAAAGGATTGTATGCAGTATGCGGTCAGCAATTCGACTCAAGTGCGCATACAGCAGACTAAGTTGGGCGATGCTAGACTTGACAGACGCGACGCCATACTGAAAACGTTTACGCCTACTGTCGAGGGAAGTGCATACGGATATTACAGATGGGGCCGTTCTATTGACCCGGAAACCAATACCTACGTCACCACAACGTCATTGAACAACGGATATTCGGTGTCCGCCGGGATTACATTGTTCGACGGCTTCTCGGCTGTCAACAACCTGAAGATAACCAAAACATCTATCAGTATGGGAATTTCTCAGGAGCAGCAGGAAATTGACAAGGTATGTCTGGCCACGATAGAGGCTTACTGCAATGTGATTTATTACAGTAAACTCGCCGACATACTGAAGGAGCAGGCTGAAAATGCACGGACTTCTGTCACTTTGGCTACACGTCAAGAGGAACTGGGCTCCAAGGGACACGCGGATGTAGTACAGATGAAGGCGGATTTGGCTGACAAAGAGTATGAACTAATCTCTGCCGTAAACAGCAGGAATGATGCTATGATTACTCTGCAGGATGTTATGTTCTGGCCTGTAGATGAGGAACTTGTGATAGATGAGGATTTGGATTCAATCGAGTTGTCGGCATCTGATGACGGAACTGTGGATGACGTGATAGGCAGGGCGCAGACGATGATGCCGTCGGTCTTGATTGCCAAAGGTACTATGGATAACGCTTTGTTGAGTTTAAGGACGGAGAAATGGCGTTATCTTCCTACGGTAGGGCTGTATGGCGGCTGGTCCACAAGCTATTACACTTATCCGGGGCAGTCCGGTTATGTGCCGGTGCCTTACGGAAAGCAGTTCAAGAACAATGGCGGAGAATATCTTGAGCTGGCTGTGACGATACCTATTTACAGTCGTCTTCAGCAGCACACCAAGGTCGCAAAATGTAAGAGTGAATATTCTCGTGCCTCTATGGAGTATGACAAGTCAATGCGCGATGTGGAGTCGGAGGTCAGACGTGCGATGCAGGACAAGGACGGGGCTGAGGTTGCATTGGAGCAGGCCGAAAGAAGAGCGGAGGCGCAGAGCGAGGCTTACCACTTGAATACGAGGAAGTTCGAGCAGGGACTCATCTCTTCTATCGAGTACAATACTGCGTCTTCTAATTACTTGAAGGCGAAGGCGGAGGAACTGAATGCAAGGCTAAAGCTCCAGTTGAAGCGCAGGGTTGTGCAGTATTACAACGGAGTGAGTTATCTTGAACAATAGTGGTGAAGAACAGTGCTTATCGTTCAGAAAAAGTCGATTTGGACGTCTGGAATTCATTAAGGAATAAAAATGTAAAAGTTAGAATTTTGATAATCAGTTCGGAAAAAATTCGCTCCGAGCATCTGCCATTCCTCACTGAATTGTTGAAAATCGGAAGAATTTGAATTAATACATTGAAAACAATATAGTTATGGATAAGATAATCGAAAAGAAGAAGGGATTTGCGGCGGCGTTCTCGAAGAAGGCTGTGAAGTATTGGGTTGGGGCGCTGTTCGTTGTGGTTGTGGCAGTTATGCTGATCACGGGCAAAAGTTCTGTATTGAGGGTTGACGGCAGTACGCTCATTACCGGAACCGCAGTTGACGGGCAGTTCAACGATTACATCCGCTTGAGCGGGCAGGTTCAGCCGATGACTACCGTGCAGATAAGCCCGACTGAAGGCGGAAATGTGCAGCGCATAGTGGCGGAAGAGGGTTCGCACGTCAACGCAGGCGACGTGATAGTGGTGCTGTCTAACGAAAGCCTTGATATGCAGATACTTAATTCTGAGGCGGAACTCGCGGAAAAGGAAAATATCCTCCGCAATACCTTGATTTCGATGGAGCAGCAGAAACTTTCTGTCCGTCAGGACAGGCTCTCGCTCCAAATTGAGGTCCGCCGGGCTAAGAGAGCATACGAGCAGAACAAGGCTCTCTATGAAGAGAAACTCATTGCCAAAGAAGATTATCTCAAATCTCAGGAGGACTATGAACTTGCGAAGGACAAACTGGAACTTGTGCTGAACCGTGAACAGCAGGACAGTCTCTACCGTTCGACACAGATTTCCCAGATGCACGAAAGCCTCGAGAATATGCGTATCAATATGAATATGATCCGTAAGCGCAAGGAGAATCTTTCGGTCAAGGCTCCTATCAGCGGTGAACTCGGACTGCTTGACGTCGAACTCGGACAGTCAGTAGCGGCAGGTGCCAAGATTGGTCAGATAAATGACCTTAATTCATATAAGATTGAGGCTCAGATAGATGAGCATTATATCGACAGAGTAGCTCCGGGACTTGAAGCTACATTTGAACGGCAGAATGAAAAATACTCCGCATCAATCCGCAAAGTCTATCCTGAAGTGCGTGACGGCAAATTCAAGGCGGATTTCAAATTCGTAGGCGCGCAGCCGGAAAACATCCGTACAGGCCAGACATACTACCTGAACCTGCAGCTTGGACAGCCTACAGAATCCATAATAATACCTCGCGGCTCATTCTACCAGAGCACAGGCGGAAAATGGATATATGTGGTATCTGCGGACGGCACGAAAGCAGTCAAACGCAATGTGAGGATAGGCCGTCAGAATCCTCAGTTCTATGAAGTGCTGGAAGGCCTGGAGCCGGGCGAGAAAGTCATCATCTCGTCATACGAATCTTTTGGAAACAAGGACGAACTTATCATAAAATAAAACGGCAATTCTCTCAAATAGACCATAATATGAATACATATTTCAAATTTCTCTTCAGAAATAGACTTTATACTCTGATTGAAATCCTCGGGCTGGCAATAGCGATGGGATTCATTATCCTTGTCGGCTCATATGCAAGGACTGAGTTCTCTGTCGGCAAGAAACAGCCGATGTCCAAGCAACTCTATGCAACCGGAATGGGAGAAAGTTTGGGCATGACTCTCGCCACCGCCGAAAACCTTTATCCGTCTGTCCCTGAAATAACCTCCTGGACACGAATTTCGGCATACGGGAAGGCGGACATTACGGTTGACGGAGAATACTATGAGGTGCGAGCTGATGCGGTAGATACTAACTTTCTGAATTTCTTCAACTATGAACTGACAGGCTGCAGCAAAGAGAAGATACTTGCCGACAAGAACGATGTGATTGTCTCAAGGAAGTTCGCTTCCAAAGCATTCGGAAATGAAGATCCTGTCGGCCGAACGATTGAATTTTCAAACAAGAAACTTACTGTAGTCGGGGTTATTCAGGATTTCGGGCCTTATGATGAGTTCAAATATGCGGACATCTTCATCAATATGTCCTGGATGTACGGAATGCTTCAGCCGATGGACAATTTCGGAATGGTGCAGACGTTTGTGACATTGGCGGACGGTGCAGTACCTGAAACTGTTGCTGAAAAATTGTTGGACAAGTATGTGGAGTACTGGAATTTCTACTCAAGGGACGGCTCAGACGGCAACTTCCTCTGGGGATCTACATTGACCAGGTTCGACAAATTGTATTTCTCGGAATTCGATGCGTATGCGCCACTCCGTAAAGGTGACAAGAAAACTGTGGAAATGCTCCTTGCCGTTGTGCTGATTCTGTTGCTTTGCGCGGTGTTCAATTATGTCAATCTCACAGTCGCGCTGACCGGCAAACGAGCCAAAGAAATGGCTACAAGAAGACTGTTGGGCGAATCTTCAGGAACGGTCGTAAGACGTTATCTTGCAGAGTCCTTCCTGTTTACATTCGGCTGTTTTGCAATAGGTTGCGTCATAGCGGCATTGTTCAGACAATGGATGAACGATATCCTGAGCACGGATATAGTTTTGCTCCCGGATTGGCAATGGATGGTTATAGTCATAGCTTTCCTGTCAGCCGTATCGCTGATTTCCGGAATTCTGCCGGCCTTTATGATTTCAAAGTTCAAGCCGATAGACGTTGTCAAAGGAGAATTCCGATTCAAGAGCAAGATGATTTTCAGCAAGGTCTTCATTGTCTGTCAGAATGTGTTCAGCACTCTGCTTGTAGCGCTCGCATTGACAATGACTCTGCAGATGCGTTACCTGGATACATTGCCGACTGGTTACAACACGGACAATATCATTTATCTCTCGAGCTGGAGTCTCGGTTTCAGGAATATGAATGCGCAGAATGCTCTGGCGGACAGAATCAGTGCGTGCCCTCAGGTGGAAGCCGTCGGAAAGGGAATGGCTATGCCGTTTTCCTGCGGCTCGAACGGTGTGCATATCAAGGACGAGAACTTGTCCTGGATGAAGGTTTCCTACTTGGACAGTGTGGCATTCAGAATCTTAGGATTCAAGGTGCTAGAGAAATGGTCTGACCCTGTGGCCGGAACGACTTGGGTAACTGAAGATGCGAAATCCAGATATGGGGTTACTGAAAACAATAGAGAGATCGGGGATGAGGAAGCAAATCAGTTTGAATGTTGCGGAGTCATAGCGGATTTCAGGGCGAACGATGCGTTGGACAAACCGATGCCGGACAGTCATAACGCCGTGACCAACAGATATGAAGTCTGCTCTCAGATGATTGTGAAGATATCGGGAGATCGCAAGACCGCCGCGGAATCTGTACGGAATGCGTGGACGGGTGTTGCCAAGGAATATCTCGGTGTGCCGAAAGAGGCGGATATGTGTTATGTGGATGAACTGCTCAATGACTCTTTGTCCGGAACAAGAAATACAATGATGCTGGTGCTTCTCTTTATGGTGCTGTCAATCATAATATCTGCGCTCGGGTTGCTGGCGATGTCAATATATTTCACTGAGCAGCAGGCGCGCAAGATTGCCCTGCAGAAAATATTCGGTGCGGGCGTGAGCGAATCCGCCTGGAGACTTGCCAGAACATTTATGATAATGTCTGCTGTGGCAGTAGTGTTGGCGATACCGTTTGCCGTGTGGACGATGAAGTATTACCTGGCTGACTTCTACAATGCGATTCCGTTCCCGTGGCTTGTGCTTCCGGTGACCGCGGTGGTCATCCTGCTGATTGCGTTCCTCTCGATATGGTATCAGACAGACCATTCTGCGAAACGTAATCCTGTTGAGGTGCTCAAGGACGAGTAGACGATCCCCTGAGATATGTCATCTTCTGAATTCGAAACCTGAGAAGTCTGGCGGGTGAATTCGGAGATGAATCCCTAAAATATCAACGTGAAAATTGTACCTCCGGCCTCTGTGCTGGAGGTTAATTTTATCGTACCTCCGTTGAGGCGGACCATCTGGCGGGACAGGCTGAGCCCCACGCCGGTTCCGGATGCTCCCTTTGTAGTGTAGAACGGCACGAATATCTGTTCCTGACTCGCCTTGCTGATAGGCTCGCCGTTATTGCATACGTTGATGACAGTCTGCTCCCGCTTGTCTATTTCGGCGCTGATGTCTATCCTGCTTGCTCCTGCCTGTGCAGCATTTTTTACCAGATTGTTGATGACCTGGGATATCTGTCCCGGGTCCGCATATAGGATAATGTCCGACGGATGCTCAATGTAAGAGACTGTGACGTCCGGCCAGTTGGTGTGCGCGATATTTATGGTGTCTGCGGCAATGTCTTTGAAATAGAATGCTTTGCGGACAGGTGCGCTCAGATGCGTGAGCGATCTGTATGACTGAACGAAACTGATGAGACCCTCCGATGACGTGGAAATGGTGCTGAGCGCTGAACTGATGTCCTCTGAACTGTAATCTCCGAGATTCTGGGACAATGCGGAACTCAGGCTCGCGATAGGGGTCACGGTATTCATAATCTCGTGAGTGAGAACCCTGATAAGACGGCTCCAGGACTCGTTCTCGTTATTCTCCATTTCCCGGGTGACGTCGTTGAAAGTGATGATTTTTACCTGCTTAGACTTGATGACAGCCGGACAGCAACTGATGGAAAACTGCATCTCACCGCGCTCTGAGCCGAATTTGGCGTGTGTCTCCACTTCATCAGCATTGAAAAATACTGATGCCAGTTCCGGCGAAAGTCTTTCGATTTGTTTCAGTGACGAGATTTCAGACATTCCAAGCATCTCTCTTGCTATGATATTGCAGTACAGGACTTTGTCTCCGTCCAGAACAATGACTCCGCTCTGCACGTGGTCCAGCATTGTTCCGAAATACTTTTCGCGTTCGCTGAAATCTTTATTTTCCGCCTCGAATATGCTTCTCAGCCGGTTGAGCGCTTCGTTGAGTCTCAGGTTGGTACGATTGCTTGTCGAATATCTGAACGCGGACTCGCCACTGCACAGCGCATCGGACATAAAGTTTATCTTGTCGATAATCTTGCGCTTGGTTGATGCCCTGGTTACAATATATGTGACAAGGCTGCATCCGGCGCAACAGGCTACCAAAGTCCAGGAGATTGTCATATATTGTACTTCTTAAGTTTTGCATATAGCGTCGGCCTGCTGATATTCAGTGATTTGGCAACCATCGAAATGTTGCCGCCGAATTTGGCTATGGCTGCGCGTATGGTCTTCTCCTCCACATTCTCGATTGTCTCCTCTCCGGTTATCACTGAATCGTCGGCAGCTCCGGCCCCCAAGTCCAGCCCGAAACTCTCTATCGTGTTTCCGTCAGCAAGTATGACAGCCTTTTCGATGCAGTTCCTCAGCTCCCTGATGTTTCCAGGCCAAGCGTACATTTCCAGTTCAGCCTTAGCTGCAGGGGATATTCCGCGGACTGTCCTTCCGTATTTTTCTGCAAATTCCGCAATGAACTGCAAAGCAAGCGGCTCTATCGTGTCGCGTCTTTTCCTTAGTGCTGGAAGTTCCAAGCTGATGGTATTCAACCGATAATAAAGGTCTTCCCTGAATAGTCCGTCGCGTATCATAGCGGGAATGTCGGCGTTTGTCGCGCATATCAGTCGGATGTCCACGGGTATGTTCCTGGTATCTCCTACCCGGGTGATGCTTCTGCTCTGGATTGCCCGTAGCAGTTTGGCCTGCGAGCGGAGCGGAATGTTTGCAATCTCATCCAGGAAGAGCGTGCCTCCGTTCGCCTGCTCGAATTTGCCGGCGTGGTCGGATTTGGCATCCGTAAATGCGCCTTTCACGTGGCCGAAAAGTTCGCTTTCGAAAAGCGTGTCGGTGATGGCACCTGCGTCCACGCAAACGAGCTGCTTTGATGAACGACCTGACAGTCTGTGGATTTCGTGTGCAAGGACATCCTTTCCGGTTCCGTTTTCTCCTGTTATCAGCACTGTAGCCTCGGTGGAGGCGATTCTTTCGACATTGTGCTTGAGAGTCTGCATCTCGGGGCTGTTGCCGTAGAACATAGCCGTTTCAGTCCCGGAAGCAGAGTTTTTCCTGACGCTATGCGAGACCCGGTCACGCACACCGGTCAATGTCTCAATGAGTTTGGCATTGTCCCAAGGCTTTACTATGAAGTCGGCAGCTCCGCGTTTCATCCCTTCCACGGCAAGCGAAATGTCAGCGTAGGCAGTGAACAGGACTACCGGAATGTCCGGCCATCTCGATTTTATTTCGGACAGCCAATAAAGTCCTTCATTGCCGGTGTTGGTCTCCGCGCTGAAATTCATATCCAGCAGGATGACATCCGGTCTGGACGATTCTATGGTTCTTATGAGGGTGACAGGTCCGCTAAGAATTTCAATTTGCTCGAAGCTGCCGGCAAGCAGAATCTTCAGCGTGTCCCTGATGCCTTTATTGTCGTCAATTGCAAGAATCTTTCCTTTCTTCATATATACTCCTTCCTCCTAAGTGCTGGAACCTGTTAAAAAAACACGAGTGTTTCAGACGCTCTGTTAATTTCTCATCGGTCATTCGCCTCAAGTACACCGCCTTGTCCAAAAGAAATCCAACTCCAAAACAGATTCTCAAGCGGAATTATAAAATTACGCATAATCTGCCAAAGAACAAACAGCAAGACGATTTGCGTACACCTTCAGAAATGAAACTATTGATGATTCAACATCAGAAATAGAAACAGCGGCAGATAGTCCTTCAGTTC
>CAVKAQ010000080.1:8669-10369 GCA_963654225.1 Butyricicoccaceae bacterium
CTCAAGTGTCTTCTGGATGTCACGTTTCACCTTGCGCTGCGAGACGCCATATTTCTGGGCGATCTTCTCATAAGTAAGGTCTTCAAACCTGCTGGACAGGAAGATGTTCAGCGGCAACTCCGGCATATCTGCAAGAAATTCCTTGAAAATCTTCCGAACCTCCGAACTATATATTGCGTCCATCTCACCTGATTCCAGAATCGCCATTTCCGTGAGTATGGTGTTGATATGCTGAGTCAAATCCGGATTCCCGGAATTCTCGGCCGAGACAGTCCTGGAATGGTCCCTCAGATAATTCAGGCATTTGTTCTTGACAGATTTTACAATATAGGCTTCAGGTGTTGTTTGGATATCAATGCTTTCGCGCTTGTCCCAAAATGTCGTGAAACATTCGGATACGATGTCTTCCGCCACGGCCTGGTCTCTTACGTAAGACCTGGCTATTGCGATGAAACTGTTCCTATGTGAAATGAACAGTTTTCCGAAATCGGTTGGCGAAAGCTGCAGAACTGCCATTACTAATCAAATTGTTATGAGAATCTTAGGCGTTTACTCAGGCAGACAAAGTTATATGTTTTTCACGAAAGAAAACAAGTTGGTGAGGCGAGAATTGTAAAAGAATAAATTTTTTGAAATATTTCATCATTTCGGGGGTCCGGTCATAAGACTTTTGTGTCATATAAACGTATGCGCATCTCGAAGGGTCGCGCGAGTTTAATTTATAATGGAAATAACCAAATGGAAATCAATACATTAGCATTACTGAGATATTTTGAAGGTAAATCGACTCCACAGGAAGAAGCCGGGATTGAAAAATGGCTTGCCAATGACCCGGACGGAAGCAAGGCGAAAAAATTCAAGGATGCCAGATTCATCTTCGAGGGAATGGCTTTGTACGGGCCGGAAATGTCTGAAATCAAGACTTCTGGAGTGCCACGCCGTCCAAATATTTTGGGAAAAGTAATCCGCTGCTCTGTCGCAGCCGCAGTTGCCGCTTTTATGGTCATCGGCACCGCGACCTTTGTCCGCAACCAAACTATAGATGAAATAGCCGAGAATACTGAGACCGTGTATGTCCCTTCCGGCAAGACTATGGAACTTACCCTCGAAGACGGCTCGCGCCTTTGGCTTAATTCCGGTACAACGATAGAATATCCTTCAGTATTCGGAAGAAAATCCAGGAATGTCAAACTGATAAGCGGTGAGGTGCTGTTCAATGTCACCCGTGATGAAGACAGGCCTTTCACCGTGAGCACATTCGCGTCTGACGTGAGAGTCCTTGGAACCAAGTTCGATGTGGCCGCTGATGAAAACGACGGAATATTCAGAACTTCTCTCATAAAGGGCTCAGTCAGCGTAAGCAGCAAGTTGGATGAAAATATCGATATTCTGCTGAAGCCTTCACAGGAGGTCTGCCTGACAGACGGAAAATTAGTCGTGTCTGAGATTTCAGACCCGACTTCCGTGATCTGCTGGACTGACGGCCTGATAAATCTGGCAGACATCCAGTTTGACAAGCTGATGATGAGGTTCGAGAAAGCATACAATGTCAAGATAAACATTGACAGGGAAGTGATGCCTGTCATCAGGTACTCCCGCGGTAAAGTACGTGTCTCTGACGGCGTTGACCACGCGCTCGAGATGTTGTCCAAAGCTTCGGATTTTACCTGGATACACGACAAAAATACTAACGTGATAAC
>CAVKAQ010000081.1:0-6799 GCA_963654225.1 Butyricicoccaceae bacterium
CACTATAACCAGGCGCGGTGTATCTGAGCCTGACATATCAATAACACCGACGGACATAAAATGCGTTCTCTCCATAAAGGACTGGAATGAGATGAAGAGACGCGATTTGCCATTCTGAGGGCGTGCCGGAACTATTGATGGCATTGTACTGATACGCTCGCAGTTCCGGTCAGACGCATCGCGGTAAAAGACACCGCAAAGAAGTCCTTAAAAAACTTGGAAGAAATACCTATGAAACTCTTAGTTATGACGGGCAGCCCGAAAACACACTTTGAAACAACAGTTTTTCTATGTCTCTCTGCGGCATTTATGCTGGCCGGGTGCAGCCAACATTCCGCAGACGAATTCCAGTGCGGCAATTCATCTGTCAAAGTCTCTATAAATACGGGGAGCATCACGACAAGGACACTTGATCCTGATGAATCGGCGATAAGCGATATGAACATATTCTTGTTTGACGGCAAAGGCAGACTGGAGGAAGCCAGATTCATCTCCAAAAAGGAACTCTGCAAGACAAGCAGCGGTGTTGAATATGACTTCACGTGGTTGGCCGGCACGGAATGTCAGGTATTCGCCTGCGCGAATTTCGGATTCAAAATATCCGGCATAGGCAACTTGGAAGACCTTGAAGATTTCAGATACCATCTCGCATATCCTGACGAATATAGTCGTGGGATACCTATGAGCGGTAAAAGCGAGAAAATTCTTGTAACAGAAAAGACAGAAAAGATTGGCCTTCAACTCGTAAGGATGATGTCCAAAATATCAGTCTCGATAGACAGGACAAAACTGAACAAGGGCATAACATTCAACATAAAGGGCATTAGCATTGGTGGCTGCCCACGTTCCGCCAATGTGTTCAAATCCAGCAAAGCATTGAACAGCAGCGACATTTTCACAAAAGGATATAGCAAGAACTATATTGAAGCTGACGGCCTCAACATAGACGAGCAGCCAGGAATCAGCAAGGAAGTTTCCGTATATATGCTGGAGAATATGCAGGGCGAACTCTTGCCGAACGCCAAAGACGAGAACGACAAGGTTTTAGACAGCCTGGATGCTGTATCAAAAGTCTGCTCATACATTGAACTTCAGGCAGAATACAAATCCGATTCTTTGTACAGCGCAGCCGAAAATTATCTGATATACCGGTTCTATCTCGGCGACAAACCGTCAAACTTCGATGTTGAAAGGAATTGCCATTACCACATTTCAGTAATTCCGGAGAAAGACGGTCTGAACGGAACCGGATGGCGCATTGACAAAAGCAACCTGACGGCTTATGGAAGCACAGCAATCACCGTTTATCCGGGCAAATATGTCTCGGGAAAGGTTGGAGAGGACCTGCATATCTGGGCGGAAGTCCAACCGGCAGAATCAAGGCTCGTATTCGGCAAGGAAGAACTCGAATATGACAAGGAAAGGGGCATCTACGATTACACTATGGACGCAGACAATCGCGGGGTAACCCTGCACTTGAAGAATCCAGGCACAGGAATAATTTATATAGAAGCCGGCGCTCCTGCCAACAGTGCCGAGATGGTCTATGTTACTGTAAATAAATAATACTCAATTCATTGCCGCTCAACATAAAAGTCAGACCAAAGTGATTTGCCGAATAAGTCGATTTTGACTTGAAACGAATCCGTAAAAAGCTAATCTATGAAATCTATAAGACTGATAGTATGGATATTGTTCATCCTCCTGACAGGATGCGGACGGACAGAACTGGAGACTGTGCATCTGAACGTCCCGAAAGAAGTTAGATTCGGAGAGATTCGCACTAGAGGGTCTGATACAGGAGTCGCCAATTCCGCGGATAACAGCGGATTCACATTCAGTTTATCCGCTTCTCTTGACAATGAAGAGCCGACGACTGATTACTTATGGAACGTCAAGGTCTCGAATGAGAACGGACATTGGAAAAGCGTCAGACCGATATATTGGATGAACGGATTACCGATAACATTCTTTGCTATAGCGCCATACGTTGAAAATCAAGATATTGTCCAACTTTCCAAAGCAGGAGAAGCTCCTATATTGACATATACTCCCCCGGAAAATGCAGAAGAGCATATAGACTTGATGACATCATCCTGCACGAAAAGCGACGGCTCGGTGAACCTTGTATTTGACCATATACTTACGCAAATAAGATTTACTGTAGGCAAAACTTTTCGGCCTGGCACAAAGGTCAACGAGATCAGACTTAAGGGCATCGCCGTTAAAGGAGAATATAATCAGCATAGCCTGTCGTGGACAATTCTTCCGGAATATGGACAATTTGCCGTTTCCGACGTCGGATTCACTATGGATGACAGCAAAACCGCCGGAGACCTTATTTCTGAAACATATTTCTTTGTTCCGCCACAGTCCATAACGAACAAGGATGCCTGCATTGAAATATTCGCCGAAGATGACGGACTGGAAATCATAGGAACGATGTCTTTGGCCGGAAGCCGTTGGGAGGCGGGAACGATTAAGACTTATTTCATCTCTTACGACGGAGCCAGATTCTACGCATCTATGCTTGAGGACTTGAAGGATTCAACGCGAGTGGATATGGACGAGCGAAATGAAATAACGACTGACTGATAAGCCCGACCGGCGCGATCTGTCTGACTCTCAGCAGCCGGATGAGATTCTGCTCAGGCCATCAGAATGAGAATCTTAACCAAATAAAACTGAATATGAAAAAACTGTTGATACTAAGTTTATTATGCTTTGCGTCAGCGTGCAGACAAGAAAAACTTGACTGCTCTTCTGCTCCTGCGAAGTTCACTGCAGGCATATCGTGTACTGAAACCACGAAGACAACCCTAGGCACGCAGTCTGAAGATGACACCTACCCGATATTGTGGTCCAAAGATGACAAAATCGCCATTGTGGCCGCATCTGCACCGGCAAACAGTTCTGTATATACTACTTCTGACGACTTGACCGGCATTGCCGAATTTCATTATGACGGAAGTTACGACGGAAATTCCAGATTGTCAGGAAGCGACGGCAAATGGCTTGCGTTCTATCCTGCGCGATATTACTCATATTCTGACGGCAAGCACTGCCTGAGCTTCAACAACGCCCAAGTCTATAAACCTGAAAGTTTCGAGTCGGGAGCAATGCCTATGATTGCCTCATCCGGGGACACGAATCTTCAATTCAGCAATCTCTGTGGCATACTCAAAGTAAGAATCTGCTCTACCGAAGAAAAAGCAACGCTGAAAAAGATAACTCTATCCTCTGCCAGCGAATCCTTCAAAGGTATATTTTCGATTGACAATGACGGAGAAAATCCGGAATGGCATCCTGACAGTGATGAGAACCTCAACGTAAACGCAAATGGCAACTCCTTGACTCTGGACATACCTGAAGCGGTCACACTCTCCTCCACTCCAGAGAATTTCTTCATCGTTATGCCACCTATACTCATATCTGACCTGACTATTGAATTGCAGACTGCCATCGGAGAGACCGCAAAGTCAGCTGAATATAAAGTCCCTGAAAGCATCAAAATTGAGCGTTCACAGATAACCACATTGAACTTAGATTTTACCCAATTTACCGGCACGAACAGCACAGAAATCAAAATTGAAGACAGCGTTCAGGCATTGACCCGCCTGTCATACAAACTTTCAGCATCAGCAAAAAGCATAAATGTGTTCAAAGAAGGAGGAACCGGGACTGTCGGTCTGGAAAGCATCTGCCACAAAGAATTTGCTGACGGCAGCACATCCGACACTCCACAGCAGGCAGAATGTATGTTCAGCATTGACGGCGGAGCATCGTGGACTTCGGAGACACCATCTATGTTCAGCAATTTCAACATCTCCTCAAGCGGAATAGAATATGAAATCCTGCCCGACAACAAGAACAACGACTGTTTGGTGCAAGTCATTCAAAAAGAAAGCGGCAAATCCGTAATCTTGCCGTTCAGGCAGTCCTGCAATGCCATTGTAATCTCATATACGACGAATAGCAGCGGTACGGACAGCCTGCTGTGCAACATCGTTGACAATAATGTCAGTTCCGCCATATTCGATGACGGAGAAGAGCGCATTATCGAAGAAGCACGAGGTAGCCGTCAGTTCAGAGCGACCTTACCTTCACAGGAAATCAACAACGTCATCTACAGGCTGAAATCGGACGGAGATGTATCACTGTACCAGTTATTCTACTCAAACTCCAGCACATTGAGATACAGAGTAACGTCCGCAGACCTCTCGCACCTGGATATGTCCAAGATAATAAGGTTCAAGAATCTTTTCTACAACTGCCTATACTTGGAGAACTGTATATTCCCAAAAGGAAATGGCGACTCCGCCTTGGAAGATGTGTCAATGATGTTCTACAACTGCCAGGCGTTGACAAATATTGATCTTTCGACATTCAACACCTCAACCGTAACCGATATGAGCGGAATGTTCAGAAACTGCAAGAATCTGAAATCAATAAACCTGAACGGAGTAAACACCGGAAATGTATCCAATTTTGCTTCTATGTTTTCAGGATGCCGCAGCCTTTCAACTATCGATGTAAGCGGATTTGACACAAGCAATTCTATTTCATTCTCCCAGATGTTCCAAGATTGCACGTCACTGAAAAAGATTGATGTCTCCGGATTCAAGACAGAGAAAGTCCGTTATATGTATGAGATGTTCAGAAGGGCGGCGGTCGAGTATCTTGACCTGTCCAATTTCACCTTTGAAAGTTCTGAAAACTTGAGTTTCATGTTCTCTAGCTGCAGTTATCTTAAATCAATTGACATAGCAGAGATTGTCGCGCCAAAGCTGAAGAACACGCGCGAGATGTTCTCTGGCACAGGCCTGGAATCATTGAGCATAAGCAGATTCCAATGCGGTGACAGCTGCAATATGTATGGAATGTTCAGCAATAATTACTCTTTGAATACAATCTCTCTTCCTGACTTCGATGCAAGCCGCGCCACAGATATGTATCAATTGTTCTATATGTGCCATTCTCTTACTCAACTTGACTGTTCGGGATTCAAGACAGACAATGTAACAAGTATGCAGTCTATGTTCGCTTACTGTTACAAACTTGAAAGCATTGACGTATCATCGTTCAGTACTGCCAATGTAACCAATATGTCCTCTATGTTTGCCGGCACAAAGTTAACAGGGCTGGATCTTTCATCCTTCGACACTCAAAACGTGACAAATATGTCAAGTATGTTCAGCAGTTGCCAATATCTCACTGCACTGGATTTGTCGTCATTCAATGTCGAGAAAGTTACAAATATGAGCGGAATGTTCGGATCTTGCCTGAGATTGACTGACCTGAACCTCTCAAGTTTCTATACTCCGTCACTGCAAACGACCTACGGGATGTTCAGTTCTTGCGAAAGCCTTCTGAAACTGGATCTGACGAAATTATGCACGGACAGCGTGACCGATATGGCAAGGATGTTCGAGAAGTGCAGGACTTTGCTGTCGGTTGACGTTTCCGGCTTAAGCGGAGCCTCACTGGAAAGAGCCGGAAGCATGTTTTCAGGATGCTGGTGCATCACAGAGATTAATCTGCAGAATCTCAGTCTCTCCAAATTAAAGCAGACCGACAGTTCCGGTTCACGAGACGATGGGCTCGAATATATGTTCAATGAATGCAGGAACCTCAGGTCCTTATATATGGATATGAGAAATTCCGCTGAGTCATTCAGCGCCGTAAATATGTTTTCAGGGACTTACGATGACAACATCTTATATGTCAAAGACGGTGTACTTAACGAAAACGTCAAGGCAGTTCTGCCGGACGGTTGGACTGTCGACTCATTTTAACAGGCCGACTTCTCCATCAGCTCAGCGTTCCCGATATAAACTACTTTTCTAATCTGCAATTGATATGTTAGCCATCATCACAGGTAAGATTTCTCTTTTCTTCACCAGACTGCATACCGTCAAGCATTTTTTTAGCCGTAAGCCGACACTTGATTCGATTACCGGCAAATCCTTATATTTCCGCTCTTACTATGATATATGCAGACAAGCGTTCAGCCTGATTGCGGCCTCAATTTTCAGTCTGATGCTTCTTTCGCAATTCCTCTGCAGTTGCACGGATGCGGACAAAGAACGACTTGGCAAAGTGCCATACGGAAGCGCCTTAAATTCAAATGAAATAGATAATGCGACTGATGGCGGGATTGTATGCCGGATTTCCAATGGCTTGCAACACACAAAGGTGGAACTTGGAGATTGGGAGTCAGTCTCTTCCTGTCCGGTTTTTTGGAACCGCGGAGACAGAATAGCGATTTTGTGCGATGACGGGGCGCATTCCTCTTATATAACAGAAAACGACAAGGCTCTGGAGGCCAGATTCCGTTACGATGAAGACTTGCCGGGCAACAACCGGCTATCCGTATCGGAGAAATACGTGGCACTCTATCCGGAAGAAGAGTGGAGCGCCGACGGCTCTCTGTTGATTCCGTCCATCCAGACAAATGCGCCGAATTCCGGCAAAAGGTTATTCTTTCCGATGGTAGCCGTAAGTTCCGGAACGAGGGCTTTTGATTTTTCAGGAGTCTGCGGAATAATTCGGTTTAAATGCCTGGCGTCGACAGGTGCAACGACAAGCACAACGACAAGCACGTCGGCCGGTACAACGAGGGATACGAACACAGAAAGCGTAACCATAAAGGAGGTGGCTCTATATGCGAGCCAGGACATCGGGAACGTAAGAATGCTTTATTCGGACGATCTAGGCGAAGAAGCATCCGCGAAATCAATCAGCGATGTCTTTACTTATAACGGTGGTACTATCGACACAGACGATGCAGATATAATGG
>CAVKAQ010000081.1:7596-10356 GCA_963654225.1 Butyricicoccaceae bacterium
GTTACGCTGAAATAGTCCTGGTGTAATCATAGAGACCGCGTAAAAGAACAATTATCATATCGTTCCAAAAACTTCCTATGCACTACGAAGCCGACGCCACCTAAAGGTACGGACGCTCTGTGAGCTATCGATTACCGCTTCCGGAGATACTTGGCGGTGTAGGTCTTGCCGGACTTGGCAAGCTGCTCCGGAGTACCCTCGAAGATGACTTTTCCGCCGAAGTCCCCGGCTTCAGGCCCCAACTCGATAATCCAGTCCGCAGCGTTTATGACATCCAGATTATGTTCGACCACAATCACGGAGTGGCCCTTGTCCAGCAATGCGTCAAAAGCCTTCAGCAACTTCTCCACATCGTAGAAGTGCAGACCGGTAGTAGGCTCGTCAAAAATGAACAAAATCTTCTTGGCATTCTGCCGGTCACCGGAATCGTTCATCGACAGGAAATAAGCCAATTTGATTCGCTGGCTCTCACCACCGGAAAGCGTGCTGCTGCTCTGGCCGAGCCTGATATACGACAATCCCACATCCACAAGAGGCTGCAACTTCTTGGCAATCGACTTTGCTTCCGGCTCTTTCTGGGACGAGAAGAATTCGATAGCCTCCTCAACGCTCATATTCAGTATGTCATCGATATTCTTGCCGTGATATCTAACTTCAAGAATTTCAGGTTTGAACCGCTTTCCACCACAGGCTTCGCAGACCATTGTTACGTCAGCCATAAACTGCATTCCGATATGCACATAGCCTTCGCCCTGACATTCCGAGCATCGTCCGCCGTCCTGATTGAACGAGAAATACGAAGGCGTAAAGCCGTTCATCTTGGCAAACTGCTGCTCGCTCATTAGTTTACGGATGTCATCATATATCTTCAGATAGGTCACGGCATTCGAGCGTGAACTCTTTCCAATCGGATTCTGGTCCACATATTCCACGGACGCGATTCTGTCTATATTTCCTGTCAGATGCCTGAATGTCCCTGGAAGAGGTCCGGTCTGATTGATATGTCTGTACAGTGCAGGATAAAGTATGTCGCCGACCAGGGATGATTTGCCGCTTCCGCTCACGCCTGACACCACGGTCAAAGTACCCAACGGAAATTTCACATTCAAGTCTTTCAGGTTGTGTTCCATCGCCCCCTCAACGCCTATATAGTAAGTCCACGGGCGTTTCTCGCGCGTCACACGGGAGCGCTTGCCTGTAATATATTGCAGCGTCAACGAATGCTCTACGCTGCTCTCCGGAATCTTGTCGGTAACCTTGCCTTGAAACACGATTTCGCCGCCGTCAATTCCGGCATAAGGTCCCATATCTATCAGATTGTCAGCCGCCCGGATGATTTCCTCATCGTGCTCGACTACCACAACAGTATTGCCGATGTCGCGCAACCTCCTGAGCACGCCAATCAGTTTATCAGTATCACGCGGATGCAGACCGATACTAGGCTCATCCAGAATATACATTGAACCGACAAGCGAACTGCCCAAGGCCGTCACCAGATTTATGCGCTGGCTTTCACCTCCGGACAATGTATTGCAGGCACGGTTCAAGGTCAGATAGCCCAAACCGACGTCCACAATATAACCCAATCTGGACTCTATTTCCGATATCGCCTTGCCGACTATGGACTTTTCATAATCCGTGAGCGACAAATCACGGAAGAAACTGAGAAGATTGCCGGCATTCATACACAGCAACTCGTGTATGTTCTTGCCGCCCACCTTGACGTACAACGCATCCTTTCGCAATCTGCTTCCTTTGCATTCGTGGCAGACAGTGCGTCCGGAAAACCTATTCAGAAGATATTTATATTGAATCTTATACCTGTTCGCCTCGACCCATTTGAAGAATTCATTGATACCGATCAGAGATTCCTCTTCCGTATCGGCCTTGACTCCGTCCCATATCAAATCTCGCTGTTTGTCAGACAGATTGCAATATGGTTCGAAAATCGGAATGTCATATTTGCCGGCGACCTGCACAAGATGGTCCTTGAACCACCCCATTTTCTCGCCCTTCCAACAGGCTATCGCACCGTCATATATGCTCTTTGTCTTGTCCGGAACGACCAAATCCTCGCTCACACCTATTATCTTGCCTAATCCTCCGCATACAGGGCAGGCCCCCAGAGGGCTGTTGAAGCTGAACATATACTCGTCAGGTTCGCGGAATGTCATTCCGTCAGCCTCAAACCTGTTGACAAAGCATTTGAAATCTTTGTCGCCTGATGCGGACTCGCGCTCGACATACATAGTGCCGTTGCCTTTGCTGAAACACGTGGCAATGGACGAATGCAGTCTAGTCTTGAGGTCTTCCCATTCATTATGCGGCATTTCACTGCCGTCTGGAAGAAACGGCCTGCTGTCCTTCATTGCAGGAAGCTTCAGTCTATCAATCATCAGAAGCATCCCCGAAGGGAACTCGCCGCTTTCTGCGCCCTTTATAACATCGTCTATTCGCGCAACGCCCGTCGTTTGGGAATATAACCTTGAATAGCCTTCCTCCTTCAATGCCAACAAAGTCTCCGTCTTATCCTTCAGATTATCCCAATCCAAATCGGCAAGCAGATACAAAGACGAGGCATCCTCAGATTTCAGGATGAAAGCCATCACGTCATTTTCGCTATGACACTTGACCTCGACGCCGCTTATAGGAGAATAAGTCCTGCCAATCTTGGCGAATATGAGCCTGAGATAATCATAGATTTCTGTAGTTGTAGCAACGGTCGAGCGTGGATTTCGGGTATTGACCTTCTGTTCAATC
>CAVKAQ010000082.1:0-8580 GCA_963654225.1 Butyricicoccaceae bacterium
TATAAGAATATCAGCGAGTTGTAGGGATTTTATCCTACCAAATGTCCACCACGCCGCAAAAATGTCTATTATATCCAAAACGGCACTCTCTACATTACAAAAAAACGGAGGTCTAAATCGATCTCCGTTTTTTGTGCTCCCTTAGGGGCTCGAACCCTAGACCCCGGCATTAAGAGTGCTGTGCTCTACCAACTGAGCTAAGGAAGCAATATTTCTGTGATCCGTTCGGGGCTCGAACCCGAGACCCCAACATTAAAAGTGTTGTGCTCTACCAACTGAGCTAACGAATCTCTCCATTCTCCCGTCTTGACAATACATTTAATATCGTTCGAAATGAACTTTCACTCATTTCCCGAACGGGATTGCAAATATAGGGACAAAATCTGAACTTGCAAACTTTTCAGCGCCTTTTTTCGCTAAAATTTCAGGTAAATTGTTTTACCCCTGTCAGATTGCAAGGCGGAAGCCGAATGTGGATTTCACGTTGCAGGCAGGAATCTTGGACCTGTTGGAGATTCTGCAGGCATCCCACTTTGATGCGGCGCTTCCGCCTCTCATCATTCGGAATTCACCTGAAGTCTTGAAATATGGATCGGTCTGTGCTTCTTCCGTGTATGTGTATGGGCTGTCCTGACACCATTCCCACGCGTTGCCTGACATATCATATATGCCTATCTCGTTAGGCTGGAACTGTTTTACTTTCATCACTTCAGATGCCGCTGACTTTATGTAGGCGGCAACCTGGCTTACGTACATCGAGCCGGCGAAAGTGTTGTTGCGGGAACTGTTGCCTCCTCTCGCCGCAAATTCCCATTCAGCCTCAGTCGGAAGTCTGAATTTCCTTCCGGTCATCTTGTTGAGCTTAAGGATGAATTCCTGGCAGTCATACCAGGATACATTGACGACCGGCTTGTCGAGTTCCTTCTCGCTGTTCTTGTATGGAAGTTTTCCCATTATTGCGAGCCACTGGCCTGCGGTCACTTCGGTCTGACCAATCTCAAAGCCTTTGAGCGTTACAGCGTGTACCGGCTTCTCGTCATCGTCGGACATTTTTGTCATATCTCCGGTGGCGCCCATATCGAATGTGCCTCCGCTTACGCCAATCATACGGAATGACACGCCGGCCACGTTGACGGTTTCGTTGGATGCGACGTCTTCACGCGGGAAATTCCTGTCGATGAATGCTGCTACGACGTCTTCAGGAATGGCGGTCTCTGTGTTCACGACAACTCTGAATGTCAGTCCAGTTTTGCGGATGTAGTTGCTTTCTCCTGAACGGGATTTAGGTGTCCTTACCGTATGCAGTTCAGTTTTTTCCGTGCATATAGGGTCAACGGCAAGCGAATCGCCGAGCGACTCAGAATAGAAGTCCGCGCACCATTCGGAATATGCTACGTTACATTCGATCGCCCCTGAATTTATTGCATATTCAAGCTGGGCTTCGGTCGGGAGAGAAAACGGGATGCCGCTGGCTTTGGAAAGTTTGATTACAAACTTGACGCAGTCGTCGTAGGATACCATATCTGCGGCGGCGGAAGGATTCTTGACAGAACCGACTTCACTGCCCATTACTCTCTGCCATAAGTTCTGGCTTACAGGTTGTGCAGAGATGGAAAAACCGTGCAGAACTACCTGGTGCATAGTTGAGTTCGCGAGTCTTGTTCCTGCCGGGGTTTTGCCCATAGTGAATGTTCCGCCTTCAATGTTGAGCATAGGAAGTGTCACTTCTCCGACCTTGACTTCTGCCGGAACATCAACTCCTGCCGCACTTTGCACTGCGCTGCCTCCGCAGGAAGCTGTGAGCGCGATTCCGGCAATGAATGCCAATAAACTGTACTTTTTCATATTATCGATAATTTTATATTCCGTATCCTTCCCAAACGTCGTGTCTGAGTCTTCAATCTTCCAAAGGTAATCAAAATTCCGCTTCATTCGGCATCCCAGCAATTCGTTTCCGGCGTGTAGGAAGTCGCTGGCACTATTCTGTACCTATCTGGCAGTGGGATGAAATAGAAAAAAGATGACCGGAACGTACTTTTCCAGTCATCTTCTTTATGCGTAATGTGAATGAGCGAATAAAAGTTATCTGATGTTAGGCGTGTCCCAGACTTTTGTTGCCGTGCAGTTGATCATCAAGGACTGACCGCCGCAGCCGATGCGGAACTGGCCTTCTTCAAGACGCCATCTGCCGTCGCTGCCGACGAATGCCAGCTCATAGGCAGGCACTTCCAGGCGCACCACCTTGCTCTCTCCAGGCTGCAGTTCGACTTTCGTGAACTGACGCAGGCGTTTTACATCAGGGACGATGCTTGCCACAAGGTCGCTTGAATAAAGCAGGACGGATTCCTTTCCGGCTCTGTTTCCAGTGTTGGTGACAGTCACTTCGAATACGAGGTTGTCGTCAGCTCGGAATGAATCCGAAGCCGGTGCGAGCATCTTGAGGCCGCTGTATTCATACGCAGTGTAGCTCAGACCTGCACCGAACGGCCACTGTATATCCATCACGGCGTCGTAATTGTACATACCTGACATTGTCTGCACATTTTCACTCACCTTGTAGTCGTAGGTGTGGAGCGAATTCACGTGCTTGTTGTAGGTGAACGGCAGTTTTCCGCTGAAATTCTCCTTCCCGGACATCAATGCGGCCAATGCGTCTCCTCCGTAATTGCCAGGCAACATAATGTCGATCACTGCTTTAGACAGCGGTTCTATCTCCTTGATGATTCTCGGACGCCCCTCGTTCAGCACCAGAATGACAGGTTTTCCTGTTCCGGCCAGCGCTTTAACCAGAAGAGACTGATTCTTGGAAATGTTGAGGTCGTTGATGTTGCCGGGAGTTTCACAATAACTGTTCTCTCCGATGCACGCCACAATGACATCTACATTGGATGCGGCGCGTATGGCTTCCTGTATGCCTGATGCGTCCTCGGCTTTCCAATCTCCGCCAGGAATATATGTGACTCCCGGAACGTATTTGACGTTGGATGCTCCGAATGTCGCGCTAAGTCCCTCATAGACAGTGTTGAATTCGGATGCGTAATTGTCTGCGTCTCCCTGCCAGGTGTATGACCATCCTCCGTTGAGGGTTCTCATTGAATTTGCGTTCGGACCTGTCACGAGTATTCTTGTGCCGTTCTTGAGAGGAAGAATGTTGTCGTTGTTCTTCAGCAGAACCATTGATTCGACAGCTGACTTGTAGGCGGCGTCCTTGAATTCAGCGCAGGCGAATTTGTCGTAACCGTCAACATCCCATACCGGATTTTCGAAGAGTCCCAAACGTGCCTTGAGGCGCAGTACACGGCGTACAGCATCGTCGATTCTGGACATAGGAATGAGATTTTCCTTGACGGCGGCGATGATGTCCAGGCAGACTTCCGGATTGTATGGATCCATAATCATATCGATACCTGCATTCACACCGGCGGCAACTGCTTCTTTGCGGTCAGCCGCAATATGTTCGCGTGTGAAAAGATTGTTGACGTCAGCCCAGTCCGTAACTATAAGGCCATCCCAGTTCAGCTGCTCTTTTGCCCATTCCGTAAGGTATTCGTGACTGGAGTGTACCGGCACGCCGTTGATTGATGCGGAATTAGCCATAATCGTCAGCGCTCCCGCTTCCAGACATTCCTTGAATGGACGGAAATATTTTTCTCTCAAATCGTTAGGAGCTATATATGCAGGAGTCCTGTCCTGACCTGATGCGGTGGCGCCATAAGCGAGATAATGCTTTATGCTTACTGCAACGTGCTCGTTGTCAATATGATTCGGGTCATCTCCCTGAGCGGCGACTGTCTCGGCCTTGGACATCTCTGATTGAACGAAAGGATCTTCGCCCCAGCTTTCCCAAACTCTCGGCCAGCAGGAATTGCGGCTCAGGTCCATAACAGGGGAGAATACCCACGGAACCATTGCGGCGCGACTTTCGTAAGCTATGGCGTTGCCCAGCATAGAAGCGTAAGAACGGTCAAATGTCGCGGCGATGTTCACTTCCTGAGGGAAGAACGTGGCATCTGTCAGATATGTTGCACCGTGGATCATATCCAGTCCATATACCATAGGAATACCCAATTCTCTCATTGTGATGTCCTGAACGAGTTTGATCTGCTCTGCGGTCAGCTTTCTGTCCCGGCTTATGGAACCGAAGACGTTCAGGAAAGAACCGATTTTATATTCGCGTACCAGTTTTGCCACTTTCGCGGTATCTACAAGTCCGTCAGTGGTGAAAGTCTCTGCAGTAAGCTGAACCATCTGTCCGGCCTTCTCTTCGAGAGTCATCTTCTTAAGTATGCCGTCAACCTTGTGTTCTATTTCCTTGTCATAAGGTATTGCAGGTTTGACGCTGTTGTTGCAACACGACATAGCCGATACCCCTGTCAGAGCCAGCACTGTCATAAATTTCGCAAGATTCATAATGCGCATCAGGATTAAATATGGTTAATAGTTGTCGCCAAATTTATAAAATAAATGTCTAACTTCGCCTTTTCGAAAGAGTAGTTCTGCATCGTATGCAGAGAAATTGACATAATAATATCATAATGATGGAACAGATACCCGGACAGAAGTTCACGGTAAGTCACGAGGCTCCGTTGCTGAAATATCTGTATGAAATATTTCCCGGACAGAGTAAAACCGGAGTGAAGGCATATCTCTCCAACGGACAGGTGGTCCTTAACGGAAAGAAAGTTACGGCATTCGATCAGCCTCTCTGGACTGGCGACCAGCTGGTCATTCTTCCCAAGAAACTCTCCATATATAATGAACTGAAACACGCAGCGCGCGTGGATGTGCAGGAATACGGAGTTGAAATCCTGTTTGAGGACGATTATATAATAGTGGTGAACAAGCGCAGCGGACTTCCTGTAGTTGGTACCGGAAAGTCGGCAGGGCATGCGGTGGATATGGACAGGAAAGGTGCGAAGGCGAGTCTGATGAGCCAGAAGAAAGAGAATACGGTCTATTCGTTGCTGTGCGACTATGTGAGGACTAAGGTGCGTGCGGAACGGAAGAGTACCAGTGAGTGGGTGCCGTGGAAGCCTTCCCACGTCTATATTGTCCATAGGCTTGACAGAGATACTTCAGGCGTGCTTGTGTTTGCCAAAACAGAGAAGATTCAGAAGATTTTTCAGGATAACTGGGATACGATGGTCAAGGAAAGAGGCTATGTGGGCATTGTGGAGGGCGTTCCTTCTCATTCCGAAGGCCGTATCGACACTTGGCTGAAGGAAAATCCGAAATCTATGAAAATGGTATCTTCCCGTCAGCCGGAAACCGACTCGCGCCAGCGTCCGCAGAATGGCAGGTCGGAGGATTGGCTTGAGGCGATCACAAATTATAGGGTTCTGCAAAATAATGTCCACCCGAAAAGCCTGTCCAGACGCAGAAAGGATGATTCAGATGGTGTAGAACCGAAAGTTTATACGGCGGTGGAATTCAGTCTTGAAACCGGCAGGAAGAACCAGATCCGTGTTCATGCGGCTTCTGAACTGGGATGTCCTATAGCCGGAGACAGAAAATACGGAGCCAAAACCAATCCTGCAGGAAGGCTGGCGTTGCACGCCGATGTCCTTTCGTTCATTCATCCTGTCACGGGCAAGGTTATGACATTCAATGCTATGCTTCCAAAGGAGTTTGGTGTTCGTTCGGAGTCTGCGGAAGAATCTGAGTAAAGTATTCGGCAGCAGTGAACTTGAGCGATACGCATAGCCGAGGTAAGAGAATTTTGCGAGAATATTAAAAATCACTTCTGAATTGTGCAAAAAGGTCATTTTATCATAACGTGCATTGTATCAGCCATATTGGTTACGGTGCTTTTCCCTTCGTGCAATGAGCGTACAAAAGAAGCGTCGCAGGAGACAGAGAAAAACGACACTGTCTATCCGCTCGGCTTCTGCACGGATTCGTTCACATTGGCTGAAGGCGTCCTGAAGAACGGAGAAATTTTTACCGGTCTGCTCGGACGGCTGGGAATGTCACCGAAACAGGCTATGGATTTGGCATCCGCCAGTGACTCCGTTTTCGACCCGAGAAAGATGAGGGCCGGAAATTCCTGGCAGGCATATTACAGCGTGAAAGATTCTACAGCGCAGGTGCTTGAATACATTGTCTATGATGAGAGCCGGACAAGCGTGACCGTTTTCAAATGCCAGGAGCCTATGTCGGCGTGGAAATTCACGAAGCCGGTCGAATATCGCAGAAAATTCTCTGACATCACCATATCTTCTTCCCTTTGGAATGATATGCGGAAGGCAGGCGCGCCTACTATGCTTATTTTGCACTTGGAGGATATATATGCCTGGACTGTGGATTTCTTCTCGCTCCAGCAGGGCGACCGTTTCAGCGTCAATTATGTGGAATCCGTATGTGACGGGGAAATAATAGATATAGACACTGTCTATTATGCGGAATTTACGCACGGAGGAAAATGTTTCCCGGCAATACGTTTCGACCAGGGCGACGGCGGGAATCTTTACTGGAATGAAAAAGGTGAGAGTATGAAAAAGGCCTTTCTCAAGGCTCCGCTAAGGTTTTCGCGCATCAGTTCCGGGTTCAGTTATCATAGGAAGCATCCGGTTACTGGAAAAGTCAAAGCCCATACCGGAGTTGATTATGCGGCTCCTTCAGGAACTCCGGTAATGAGCATAGGTGACGGCACTGTCATCAGCAAAGGTTGGGGCGGAGGTGGCGGCAATACCGTCAAGATCCGTCACAATTCAGTCTATACTACTGCATATCTTCATTTGTCCCGGTATGCGGCCGGCTTGAAAGTAGGGGATAGAGTCAGACAGGGAGATGTCATCGGATATGTGGGCTCCACTGGCGTTTCAACCGGTCCTCATCTTGATTTCAGAGTCTGGAAAAACGGTTCTCCGATCAATCCTCTCACTATGGAGTCTCCAAGTGCAGAACCGTTACGCAAAGAAAATATGTCCTTGCTGGATTCAACTTACAAGGCGCAGTCTGCACTCCTGCATTCATACCTTGACTCGCTGACTGTGGAAACTACTAAAGAATAAGTGGTTGACTGATAATCGGTATTCTGCGTTGTACTCTTTGCTTGAATATCAAAAAGTGGCAGATGCCCGGAGCGAATTTCTCCTCTGTTTTGAGTGAAGAACACTGCCACTTTTTTGAAATTTATCGATAATAACAACGCAGTAGACAGCAGTTGTTTACGACTTCTTACTACTTGATGTTCAGCGTCTTGACAAACGGATTATCGTAGGAGAACCGAGGCCAGGACTCGTCAGTGGTGTTTCCGTTCGGATTGCCGTACTTGGCAAAATTCGTCCAATAATCCATCATTTCATCCGACAGGCGGTAGTCTCCTTCGGTAAACGGACGCCAGCTGCGGCTCAGAGTATGGAACATATACCAAAGTTCGGAAGAATGGAAAGCGCCGTCTTTGGAGCCGGGGAGTTTGCGGGCGAAAAGATAGTAATAAACTCCCTTTTTGCTGAGCGAATCCCGCATATAGCAGAAGTCCGTTATCTGCTTGTTCATTGACATCATATCGTCGAGGCAATAACCGATCATATAGTCAGCGTCAGCAACGTGATTGCCGGTCACCGACTCGTCGAATGTCTCCGTCAACGCAACACCGTCCTGATGGGGCGACGCAAATCCCCAGGAATTGATCTTTAACAAGTCTTCAGGCTTGGCTGCACGCATTTGGCTAACAGATGTGTAACCGTGTTTCTCCATCAGTTCCTTGCCTTTTGACTGAGCCTCGTCATTTCCGTTCTTCGGATCGATGAAATTTCCGAGCCCGCCGCCGCTCTGGATTATCGCGTGACGCACAAGTCCTTTAGACAGAGGTGATGATACCATATTCTTGACGCTTGCGGCTCCTGCACTTTGGCCCAATACTGTTACATTAGCGGGGTCTCCTCCGAATTGAGCAATGTTGTCGTGTACCCACTGAAGTGCTGCTATCTGATCATAAGTGCCATAATTTCCCGAGATGCCTTCAGAATTCTCTGCCCCGAGTTCCGGGTGGGAAAGGAAGCCCAACAGACCGAGCCTGTAGTTGAATGTGACGAGGATTACGCCGCGTTCAGCCCACGCATCTCCGTCCATTGTGATTTCATTGCCATAGCCGTTTACATATCCGCCGCCATGAATCCAAACCGCAACTGGAAGTTTCGCATTATCCTTGCCCACTGTTCCGCTCGGAGCCCATACATTAAGGTAGAGGCAATCCTCGCTCATCTTGACGTTATCTTTCCAGTAAAATTCTTTATAATAAAAAGATTGGGGATCCTGTCCGCCCTGCCAGGAGATTGGCCCGAATGTGTCTGCCTTTCTGATTCCTTTCCAAGGTTCGACTGGCTGTGGACGCTTCCATCTTAATTCTCCGACCGGAGGTGCGGCAGATGGAATCCCCTTGAATACAGTCGCACCTTGAGAAGCGGAAGCAACGCCCTGTACTTTTCCGCCTGTGACTTTCAGCACATTGTTCTGGGCGTCAAGACCTGTCGCAGCGGCAGATATCGCCACTGTCAACGCAAATATTTTTTTGACAATTCCATTCATAGTTTCAAATTTTTATAAAAAGCACCGGTTGCCATTTTGTTATCCGTG
>CAVKAQ010000082.1:8590-10305 GCA_963654225.1 Butyricicoccaceae bacterium
CGTGGCGGACAATGGAAACCGGTGCAAACCAATAAATAAATTAAATCTAAAAACGGTTAAGCCGGTTATTTGAATAATTTCTGTGCAAACATAGTAAGGTAGGTGCGCCAGTTGCGCCATATATGTCCGCCATCGGTTTCAACATATTCGTACGGATATCCCTTTTCATCGAAATATTTGCGGAGGTCAGCGCTGCTTTGATAGAGGAAGTCGGTCTTGCCCATACCGATCCAGTAGAGCTTCGGCTTGCTGTCGAACAGTCGTGCGGATTCCTTTGCAAAATCAGAGTCATTTTTAATCTGCTCGGCAAAAGACGCTCCCATACTGAAGCTTTTGCCAAGATGCAGTCCGGCAGAGAAGAGTCCGTAGTAGTCGAATTTCGTAGGGTATCTCAGACTGATGCCGAATGTGTGCCCTCCGCCCATTGACAAGCCGCAGACAGCGCGGTGTGCACGGTCTTTGAGTGTGCGGTAGTTGTTGTCGATATAGTTTACTATGTCAAGGAAGCTGTCCTCCATTGATGCTGCAGCAGGTTCTTTAGAACCTGAACCTCCGTTCATAAATCCAGGCTGGTACATACCGAATGACCATTCGCCTGGAGCAGCCTGACAATTAGGGTTGCCGTTAGGCATTACCACGATCATCGGTTTCGCCTTGCCTGTGGCGATGAGATTGTCAAGAATCTGAGCCGCACGTCCGAGTTCGCTCCATGCATTTTCGTCACCGCCGGCTCCGTGCAGAAGATAAAGTACCGGATATTTTCCACCCTTGTCATAACCTGCAGGAGTGTAAACAGTCATTCTCCTCTGCATCTTCAAGGTCGGGCTGTCATACCACACTTTGCTCAGGTTGCCGTGAGGGACTTCATTCACACTGTAAATGTCGCCTTTGTCGCCCTTGGCTTCGCTGACAATGAAGATATTGGTGAATGTAGTGATGTCTCGGTTTACATAGATGTTGGCAGGATCTTTAATCCCTGTCATATCGTCTATATTGAAAGTGTAACTGTAAAGTTCAGGTGCGAGCTTGCCTGTGGTGTAAGTCCAGACTCCATCTGCTCCCTCAGTCATTGATGCCGCTTCTGCCTCAAAATCACCTGTTACCTCTACTTTGACAGCTTTCGGTGCATAGAGATTGAAGGTCACAGTGCCGTCATCATTCAGTACAGGTGACTGGATGTTTGTGCCGCTGAACAATTTTTCCTGTGCAAAGACAGATGTCGCGCAGAGAGCGAAGACCGCTATTGACAATAAATTCTTTTTCATTGTTTATGATATTTTATTTCCAACCGTCGTTTTGATACATACCGTCAGAACCGGTATTCAAGTCGATGTAAGTTTGAGGTATCGGGAACAGATTGAACTTGATATCACCTGTATCCTCAGCCCAGCGGCGTATTTCAGGATAAATGACAGCATTGCCGCGGGCGTTGTACATTCCGTAGTTATAAATTCTCGGTTTCCATTCTTCCGGTTTCATACGGAGGAAAGTCGCCCATCTGAATTCCTCATAAAGCAGTTCACGTCCGCGTTCATCCAGAATCGTGTCGATGGTGACCGTGTCGAAAGGATTGGCATTGGAGCGTTTGCGTACAGCATTCACGGCTTCTGTCGCACCTGCTGTGTCTCCGGAACGGAGCAACGCTTCTGCAAGAAGGAAGTAAACTTCAGCAGTACGCATCGCATAGCGTGAACGGTAGAAATACACATACTGGC
>CAVKAQ010000083.1:0-10244 GCA_963654225.1 Butyricicoccaceae bacterium
CTTCAATGCAGCAGTTGAGCTCTTCTTTCCAGAGCCAGGATGAGTCAATCACTTCATCTGGAGCGTGGAAACTTCCAATCGCTTCAGGCTCTCTGAAATCAGCATAGACTCCAGAATTGCTGTGGTTGCGGAAGGACTTTTTGCCTAATCCATTGCCCGTTATGTCCAGACCATAGAATTTCATTCCTTTCTCCTTGTTTGCCTTAATCATATCAAATACATTGTCGGACAGAAAGTCCCATCCGAAGTCCGATATGCACAACACGTCAGCCGAGTCAAAATCATCGGCTTCACCAGGCAGAATGTCACAGAATAGCCACTGGAACATATCTTCCTCGTTATTGCCGCCGCCGGAATAGATTGACAGGTAATCTATAAGGTCTTTGCGCTGACGGCGCAAGTTCTTAACGATGAAAAGATGATGACGGTCAGCATATTTGACCACTATCACCTTGCGCCTCTGACGTTGAGCGACTATTGTGACTGCCATCGTGAGTATCCGGGCAATCTCAGCCGGGCGTCCCTGCATAGAACCGCTGGTGTCAAGACAGATTATGACAGGACCGTCCTGATGGTGTTGGGTTACTTTGTTTCCGGATGATACAGAGGCGAATACCTGTAGTCGTCTCTCCACGTAGTTGTAGAAAAATATGTTTTGAGTCTGCTGGCAGGAAAGCATTGCAATTTCAGAAGGAAGAAGATTGCTGAGGTCGTTGCCGATTGTTATACCGGCAATGTCTGACTTCGCGGCTGTGAGGAAATGCCCTGATGATATGGAATCCGAGTCGCCCGCGCGTCCGATGAGTTTAGCCAATTTTACCAGACTTTCCGGAATATTGCGCATAAATCGCGTTTGAACCCGTCGCTCTTCTTCCGGTGAAAGTCTGTCGTGGCTGCTCACCTCATCGTCTGGGATCGTGTTCTCCTCTTCGTTGTTTTCTTCTCCAAAGGTGGCGGAAAGGCTGAAATTCATATTGTCCTCACCATCTCTTTTATTATCAGTTCTTAACGGTAGATGACGTGAGCAACCCGGCTGCAGTTGGATAATATTATAGAAATATTCTGCAAGGAACTCTTCCATAATCCTCATTGCAGTATCTTCATCAAGCTCATTGATATCCATCAAAGACAAGGCAAAATCCTCAAGTTTCTTCTGCGCCGGTGTTTGCCAGGATTCAGTCGGACGTACAGTAATCTCGAATCTTGGATCGCAGACGGTTAGTACGAGTGTCTTTCTGATGAGGTCGTTATCACAGTCGGCTGAAGTCAGAACGTCTTTGATGCTGTAACCGCCGAGACTGGCGTTGATGCTTTCCTCGACAATGTAACGTATGAATCTTGTGTAGAACATCAGATGCCCTTTTGTGTCTTGCTTAAATTGCCCAGATAGCGGTGCAAGGCGTAGCTGAGGCTCGTGTAGGACTGAAACTCACGTGTGAAGAGGTTGTCTTTCACTATGAGGAGTAACTCTTCGATTGCCGAACTGGTATTCCTGATTACTGTGCCTAAAAAGTCGCCGGAATTACCGGGGATAGTTCCCTCTGTGCGTAGAGGATAGGTGAAATTGTTGATTGTGACAGTGCCCGGCTTTGTTCGACGTATGGTGAACTCGGCTTCAAGGTCAGTAACCTCCACCTTATTGCCGTTGCGGAAGCGTCCGTTTACGCGCGCAGTTCCGAGACTGTCGTAATCCGCGGCAGATATCAGCATCATCTCACCTCCTGCCTCAAAGGCGTAGTGTGTACCGCCGTCAGGACTCCAGAAATTTCTTGGCGCATATTTTTGAGCAGTTGCGGCGGAAATCTTCCACCCATTTTTCGAGGAATCGCCTGAAGTTCCCTTGAGGATGCTTTTCACGAGCTCTTTTGCAAGGTCCTCCTGTATCATTTCTATTTGTGTGTCTGAATCCCATATCAGGTGCTCAAGCAACAGACAGTCTGACCAATCCACGCTCAATCTTCCGTTCAGCAGTGCGGATGTCCTCAGAATTCCGACAATCTTCTTCCATCTTCGGTCGGACACATACGGAATGCTCTCCTCATCCTTATCTGGATCTTGAGTCTGTCCTTTGGACGGCGTGTCAGCAGTCTTTTCTTTGAATTGCTCTTGAGCTTTCTGAGCATACTTGCAACGCATCGTATAAAGGAATTCAAGAATATCATCAGGTACAATTATGTCATTCCTTTCTTTAATAAGCTCTTCAATCTCATCGGAGTTGAACTGCAAATCTTCAGAAATGCACGGTTCACAGTCGGAGCCGCCAGCTAACAGGGAGAGGAAATTGTCCTTTCCGGAGATCGGATGCACTATGTATCTTATCAGAAAACGGTCCCACAGCGCCTCAAGCCCCTCTCCTTGTGCGGGAAGTTCATTGGAAGCGGCAATGATGCCTTTGAGAGGAATCTTAATGTCTTTGCGTCCATTGCGAAAGATCTTCTCATTCAGTGCCGTGAGCAGGCTGTTCTGTATAGCCGGACCTGCCTTCCATATTTCATCGAGAAAAGCAACGTCGGCAGCAGGCAGGTATCCGTCCGTTACCCGTTCATAGGTGTCGGAGTCTTTGAGTTTGGAGATGCTAACTGGCCCGAATATTTCGTCCGGGGTGCTGAACCGGCTCATCAGATACTCAAACCGTCTGGCATTCCTGAACGCCAGAGCAAGCCGACGCGCAACCATACTCTTTGCCACACCCGGCAATCCAAGCAGGAAGATGCTTTCTCCCGCAACCGCGCTCAAAAGGCTCAGCCCTATGACTTCTTCTCTTTCCAGAGCACCCTTGCCCATTTCAATGAGAAGTCTCTCAACCTTTTGTCTTGTCTGTATCATTGTCTGCTGCTATTTATACTCGTAAGAATTATGCCGTAATCTCTATTGTTGTTTGTTTCCTACCCGGCATCTGATAGAGTCTTTTCAATTATCTGAATCGTGAAACCATATCCAGAATATCGTCCATAGAAAGATGCCAACTGTCGGATGCCCCCTCCAACATATCATCGGAAAGTGACTGCTTGGTCTCGTGCAGCCTGAGAATTTTCTCCTCAATGGTGTGCCGGGCTATCAGACGAATTACGGTGACATTGCGTTTCTGTCCCAGGCGATGAGCGCGGTCCATAGCCTGTCGTTCGATAGCAGGATTCCACCAAGGGTCCAATAAAATCACATAGTTGGCCTCAGTGAGGTTAAGCCCCAGACCACCAGCCTTGAGACTGGCAAGGAAAATTGGACAGTCTCCATTTTGGAACTGAATCACCAGTTCTGAACGCTCGTCAAGGTCTGTCTGTCCATCCATATAGTAATAGCGAATTCCTGATTTGTCGAGCATAACGCGTATCTGTGCGAGATAACTTGTGAATTGGCTGAATATCAGTACTCTGTTGTTCTCACTGCCTGATAGTTCTTCGAGAATCCCCTTAAGCGCTTCGGTTTTGCTGGAGCCTTCCTTCCAATCACTGTGGATAAGCGACATCGAGCAAGCCGCGAGCCGCAGATCCGTCAACTCCGCAAAGAAATTTATCTGGATTTTCTGATCATTATTCTTCTTTTTGCCGCCGGTTTTCTTGATATTGTCTTCAACCCTCTGGCGCATCGCCTCATATAGCATCATCTCCTTGTCGGACAGTTCCACCATCTGCTCATAGACCATCTTTTCCGGTAATTCTTTCAGAACTTCTTCCTTATTGCGTCGCAGTATGAACGGCTGTACGAGCTCCTTGAGGCGCTCTTTATGCTCTGCGTCCAGTCCAACCTGCATATAGTTGCTTTTGAAGTCTGACCACTGTCCCAGGAGTCCCGGATTGATGAACTGAAATAGATTCCAAAGTTCTCCCAAATGATTCTGTATAGGTGTACCTGTGAGAATGATTCGGCTGGACGCTTTCAGCTTCATCGCGGCGGCACTGACGCGGGTGTTGCGATTCTTTATCTGATGGGCTTCATCAAGGCATATCACGTTCCATTCGCGAGATGAAAGTGCCTCTGCCTCAGTGCTGAGTACACCATAAGTAGTAAGGATGAGGTCTCCCGGTCCGGCTAAAGCAATGCAGGACTTACGGTCAGATTCATTGTTCAGAACTTTTACGTTGAGGGTGGGTGCGAAACGCGTGGCCTCAATATCCCAGTTGGGAATTACAGATTTCGGCGCAACCACAAGAGACGGCCCTTCCTCAGATTTGCTTAGGATAAACGCCAAGCTTTGTGCTGTTTTGCCCAATCCCATATCATCGGCCAGGCAGGCTCCGGCGCCCCAGGCGTCAAGCCGTTTCATCCACATATAACCTTCCTTCTGATAATCACGAAGGGAAACTTTCAGAGTTGCGGGAATCTCAGGAGTTGAGTTGTATGCCTTTTGCATCTTTCCGAGGAGATTATTGAAGCCGACATCTGTCTTTCCGTTAAGACCGCCTTCTGTGCCCAGTAACTTGGCAATGTTGCCGACTTGATATATCGGCACGACCCTCTGGTGTCCTTTTTTGACGCTCATCATTTCGTCAATGGCTTCTAAGTGACGACGGATGGTGTCTGACATACGGATATAGTCTTTTTCTCCGAGACGTATGTATCCGTCCACGTCCGACGCTTTCATTGCCTTGAGTAGTTCTTCCAGGTTGTATTTGTCTCTGCCTAAGGTTATTTCACCTTCAATCTCGAACCAGTTTATGCCGGAATTTACAGTGAGATCAATGTCAGATGACTTGATGTCGCCACGGAAGCGCAATACACGACCTTCCGGCCACTCGACGAAACATTTGTCTCTGTTGTCAAATGCCCAGGTAAGCACTTTCAGGAGAGACTCTGACGCCCAGATTTGAGCGCGGGTGGCTGTATCGAATTCAAGTCGGATATCATTCTCGGCATAGTTGCGGAACCCCATATAGTTGTCATATTCCAACTGGAGGTCGCGTCGGATGATTACGGGCTCGTTGTCGGAGTCGTCATAGACATCTTCAGAGCCTTGGCCCGGCTCGCATCGCAGAAGCCCAGCTTCATAAGGAGCGGATTGGATGTTCAGAATATACATATCCTCCTCCTTGTCGGGAGAGATGCGGAGTGCAATGCGCCCTCCGCCTTTCTCTGTCGGGATTACCGAGATTCCGGCGAGGTCGGACTTTACTTCTATGATTCCCTGCAACGATTCTATCATATCGCGGATGCGTGGTGCCGCAGTGGCGGGAAACTCCTTGATATTAAGAAGTTTCTTAAGGATATCCTTCTGCAACGGGTTTGCCTTTATGCAGACGTAGCTGTTGCCAAGTGGTGTTATGGTACAAGACGAAATAGTCCCGTCCAATTTTTCCTTGACGTTGGAAGTTACCATTATCTTGCCGTCCTTGCCGCTGAAGGCGACCATCGGACGTTCAACCTCGACCGGAAAAGGAGTGTATGGAGGCCGGTAGTGCTGCCCCGTGAAAAGTCTATCCGTTCCTGCAAGTATCGGCAGTATGACGTTAAGGTCTGGATTGTCAATCACCCTGCCGGCAAGTGCTCTACTCACTTTCATATCGATGACATCCATAAAGTCGTAACCGGATTCTATGAAAGTCTTGCGAGACAGCAGGCGGTCGTGTCCCCAGTCGTCATCAGAGCGTTTACGTCGGCTTTGCTCCAATATTGCAGTAATCCATCTGTCGTTTACAAAGTAGATTATGCGCTTTTCAATGTCTTCCGTATCTTCAATGCCTTGCCGGACTTGTCCGGTGAGTTCGAAGAGAGACATTTCCCAAGCCTCCTTTCGCGGTATGGAACCTAGGATGCTTCGGTTGCCGAAAGACTCATTCGCCTGTACTATTTCTGCGGAAGTCATCTGGACGAAAGGCGAAATTTCATTTCTGAGAATCAGAATATTCGGAATGTCATTGGATTTGAGATTCTTAGCCGATATGTCCGTTTCCGGCACTCTGAAATATCTTAGCACCATCTTGTACATAAAACTGTCCAAGATGCTGCAATGACGACCGGCAACTGCACGGATATCTGCAGCTGCTTCCCCGGTGCAGGTGTTTTTGTTGTCATCGAAATATTTAAGGAAAATATGTGTGACTGAATGTCGGTTATAGAACTTTATTTCAGGACCTCCCAGTATCGAATCTATGGTGACGCGAGCCCGTTCACTCCTGAAACTCCTGTAGCATTTCGCGAGACATAAGCCGTAAAACCAGTCGAGAAGCTGGTTGGAAAACAGTTTCCGGTTATCGAATGATTCCGCAAGCTGCCGGGCCTGATAGAAGAGTTCGAATGATTCGTTCAGTTTGCCCTTGTACAGCATATTGATGGCGGATGTGGCTTGAGACCACATTGTAAGACGGCTCTTACGCAGCGGTGGCATATTTCCGGTGAGAAAATAGCGGTAAGTCGCTATTTCGTCTAAAAGCAGCTGTCTCATTTCGCCAGATAACCAAGCATTAACTAGGTCCCCGGTCTTGTCAACTAATTCTTCGGACAAATTGTCGGATTCTAGAGAAGAGGCAAGAGACTTTTCCATAACCTTTTTCCTGTCCTCTTCAGGCATCAAGGATATGACCTGTACGCTGTTCTCCCGATAGACGAGAGGAGCAAGTTGCTTCCAGGCTTCGTCCTTAGCGGGATATGTGAAACGTGCTGCGCCGCTTATGTCACCGGACGACAGGTATTTTGCCACTTTCCAAAGGTATGAGTCTCTGTCCGACCTGTAGTGGGTAAATGTCTCGAATATATCTATCCATTCGGGAAAGCTGCGCATCATCGGCAATACAATGTCGAAATATCTCTCAGACGGTACGGAGATGCCGGATACCAGGCATCCGTGCTGGTTTAAAGCATCGTAGTCCGTATCAGTCCTGTTTTTGGGAATATCAAACTTGTTGTCGTACTGCGTCATTTTCCAGGCGTTGAAAGGATATTCTCCGTAATAAGCAATGAAGCACAGCAGACGATACTGTGACAGCGTCATCCACGGATAGAGCGATGCTATCTCTTGAGGCAGCAGTATGGAATTCTTCTTTGTCATTGTTCGCAAAACTAAACGGAGTATATGCCAAATTCCGGCAGTGGCTGTGCCGTTTTATTCAGACTCCGATAACACCTACCGGATTTTTGCCGCAATCTTTCCTTCGGCATCTTCCAGCGTGTGGAGGTGGTGCCGTGACTTCTTTCTTTGTAAATTATTTCAATGCTGATGCGAAAAATCTGAAAACAGTTTCAAACCTCGGAGAAGGACTTATAATCCAATAGAGTCTCATAGCGGATTTTCTTCTTTCGACTAAAGGCGGCATCCAGGTTATAGAGGTTAAATCTGGAGATAACTACAAAAGACACGCTTCGCTTGACTAGGTTTATACTTGAGGAGCAGAACATATTTCACGGGGAATGTGATTTTTATGAAAAGTTTTGCGATACTTGAAAAAAATCAACATTTTCGCAGGGGAAACTTCAAGAACAACGGGACTATGGCTAATACGGGAAAAGGAATAGAACGTGAATTTCAATATCTGCAGAACTCCATAGACGTCTGTTATCAGTATAATCCCGATACTTTGATGCCGTTGCTCATACTTGCATTGGCGGCGCAGGGAAAACTTTCTATGGAGAAAGACCCGGAATCGGGAACTGTATTCGCATCTGTTGATATCGAAAAAGTTGAAAAGTATGAATGGGTCAGATGGAATCCGTCACTGAAAAAACGGCTCAAAGAAGAACGTGCCGACGGAGTTAAGATGATTGCGGCTGTAGGAGATGTGCCGGATGAATTGAACGGTATCTACGGAACGTTTCTCGAATATGACACTAAAACGGTCGTGCAGGAATATCACCATCGCAAGGGAATCCTTCCGCAACATTCGACAGATCAGGATAGTAAAAAGGCCCAGAGCCAGTATGCGACGTTGCTTTTTGCAAAGGAGTTGATTGCGTTTCCGCAGTCTTTGCTGCAACGGAAATTTCTTCAGATTGCAAACGATATTCTAGTGAAATCAGGAGTTCAGCCAAAACGCCCCCGCATTATTGTGGCTCAAGCGCTTTGTGCTTTGTTGGATTATGACGGTGAGGGAGTGTTATATAATCCGTTTGCAGGTTGTGCTCTTGCGGCCGCTATGACCGGGGCTGGAAGACATCTGTATGCCGATGGCGATGTGAATGATAAATTGCTCGCAGTCGCGAAGCTGCTTTGTTATGGAACTGGACAAAGGGGATATAATATAGAGCGGAGAGATTCTACAAAATGGCTCCAAGGAGTCAAAGCGGATTATGTCATATCTACATACCTTGGTTATCCGGAAGGTAAATCTGCGTTTGATATATGTCTAGGTCATTGTTTGAATGAGTTTAAAGCTTTCGGCAAGTTTGCCGGCATTGCCGCTCCTGTGGATATTTTCGAAAAAAAGAGTGGGGAAATGGCTACGGCTCTCAAACGCGACTGGGTGGACAGTATAGTCCTTCTTCCTTTCGGTGAGGTCGCGGTACTGATTGACGCGGCAAAGCCTGCGGAGCGAAGAAAACAGGTGCGTTTCTATAATATGACTCATCCGGTAATTGCCAGGCTCTCAGTGACCGCTGTTGTGGGCAATGATAAGTATGCGGACATATTGAAAGTCTCGGATGTTAAGAAGAAAGGTTTCCTTAAATCTCTTGTTGTTCCCGAAATTGAGAGGCAAGAAGAGTGTGAGATTATAACTCTTGGCGATATATACGAGAAGATTCCCCGTCGGACTTGGGCTCTTTCAAGAGTGGCACCGAATGACAGGCTTATGGTTCGTGTAAACAGAAGAAAACCTTACTGTTACTTGACGGGGGATTATATGCAAGGTGTATACAAAAAGCCAATCATAAATTTGTTTGCGCCGGCGTATAAACTTGCTGATAAAGATCTTATAGTAAACTCGAAGGGAAATCTTGAGCCAAGAATCTTTGACGCGGGGGGAGGCTTTGCCTTCTTTCAGGACGGACTTGCTTTCAGGGCAAAGACCATTTCAGAAGATTATGATTGGCTTATCGGAGAGCTCTGTAAACCCTACGTCAAACACCAGCTTCATCCCTACGGCGTGGACGAAATGCTCCCTGAAATCATTACTGAAGACCAGGTTCTGGCACTAAAACTCAACAAACCCTTGAAGTTTGAGAAAGATAAGGATGCAGGCGATCTTCCTTCAGGTTCTATATTGAAAGGAAATAAGACGGTATATACTATCCACGACTTTCTTGGCAACGGCAATTTCGGATATGCATATACGGCAGACGCCCATAACGTGGACTCCGGAGAAAGTAAAGAGGTGGTTCTTAAGGAATTTTATCCTTTTAAACATTTTCGTCGTGACGGAATAAAGGCGTGCCTGAAGTATGTGGATGAAGAAAGTTCTATGGAAGAATCCAGGCATAAGTTCATAGAGGAGGCCAAGATAATGAAAAGACTTGGAACGACTTCAGACAGTCATATCGTTCCAGCGTGTGAACTGTTTCATAGTGAGGAAACGGATACAGACTACTATGTGATGCCGTTCTATAGGGATGGATCACTGGATGATTTGAGAATTTCAGGTTTTAACTTTTCGGAAGAAATGTTGATAAACCACGTTGTCATACCAATGTGCAAGGCGCTCGATATTGCGCATAAGAACAAAGTGCTTCATCTTGACATTAAGCCAGAGAATATCCTTGTCGATGAGTTCGGTGATGCAATTCTTATTGATTTCGGAGGCTCAAAGCAATATGACGAGGAGGGTAATGTCATCAGCCGTGAGGGGATGAATGCGAATAGTAAGTTCGCGTCTCCCGAGTTGAGAACTTGGGGCAGTATGGCCCATTTTGGAGGACAACCGGATATATTCGGGCTCGCTGCTACTCTATATTATCTGGCAACGGACTGTGACCCTTATCCTATTATGGATTTGAGCGAACAGGATTTGAAGATAAGAGAGAATCTTCAATATCGAAATTTTTCGAATCAGTTTGCTGACGCCATAGTTGCAGGTCTGCAGAATTCCACCTCATCCCGTCCGAAAAACGCTCAATCCTTTCTGAAATTGTTCCCTGGTTGCGAGGAAATCAAGTTGTAGATATTGATAGTATTTACAACCGATTATTACTCAATATTTTGCGAATAATAAGTCAGAAATATGGTCGTAACCTTTAATGGAACATTCTAAAGGACGAAAATTTAACGTTTTTATTGATTCTTAACCCACTGGGAGAGTCAATATGCATAGTTTCTTCTTTTCGGTGCAATTTGTTTCATATATCCACTTCAATTTTGGCTCATTGCTAAGCCACAGTAAAAG
>CAVKAQ010000084.1:0-9961 GCA_963654225.1 Butyricicoccaceae bacterium
GTGACAGTAAACGGAGTAGCATACCAGGTAGAAATGGAAAACAGCGTACCTGCATCTGCACCGGCCCAGCAGGCAGCACCTGCAGCAAGCGCTCCAGTAGCCGCAGAGCCTGCAAAAGCAGCAGCACCTGCAGCTAAACCTTCAGGCGAAGGAAAGCCTGTAACATCTCCGCTTCCGGGAGTCATCATCGAAGTTTCCGTAAAAGAAGGCGATTCAGTAAGTGCCGGACAGAAGGTGGCTGTTCTTGAAGCTATGAAGATGGAAAACGAGATTCAGGCAGACAGAGCTGGAGTCGTAACTAAAGTTAATGTAAGCAAAGGCGATTCAGTACTCGAAGGCGCTGCAATCGTAACCATAGCATAACTGCTGTATGGATCAGATAATCAGCAGTCTTCAACAATTCTGGGAATTCACGGGATTCTGCAATATGACTTGGCAGCATCTCGTGATGATTGCCATAGGCATAGTATTCATCACTCTTGCAATAGTAAAGGAGTGGGAGCCGCTGTTGCTCGTCCCTATCGGATTCGGAATGATCATAGGCAACATACCTATGTTTCCGGGACTTAATATCGGCGTTTACGAAGACGGTTCAGTTCTTAACATACTGTACCAGGGTGTAAGGCAGGGGTGGTATCCGCCTCTGATATTCTTGGGAATAGGTGCAATGACGGACTTCTCCGCCCTGATTTCACAGCCTAGGCTGATACTCATCGGAGCCGCGGCGCAGATGGGAATCTTCGGAGCATATCTGCTCGCCCTGTCAATGGGCTTTCTTCCGAATGAAGCCGGAGCGATCGGAATCATCGGAGGCGCGGACGGACCTACTGCGATTTTCCTTTCATCCAAGCTTGCACCGGATCTGATGGGTGCGATTGCCGTATCGGCATATTCCTATATGGCACTAGTCCCTGTGATTCAGAAGCCTATTATGCTTCTTCTCACAAGCAAGAAAGAGAGACAGATCAAAATGGCGGCACCGCGCACTGTCAGCCAGAGAGAAAAGATCATCTTCCCTATCATAGGATTTCTGACGACTGCATTCATCGTACCGTCAGGTCTCCCGCTGCTGGGAATGTTGTTCTTCGGAAATCTGCTTAAAGAAAGCGGAGTCACGAGACGTCTTGCCGAAACTGCAAGAGGACCGCTTATCGATGTCGTCACTACATTGATCGGTCTCACTGTAGGATGCTCGACGCAGGCAGACAAATTCCTGTCCTCAACATCAGTAAAAATATTCGCCTTAGGACTGCTTTCATTCGTGATTGCCACCGCCTGCGGAGTCCTGTTCGTGAAATTTATGAACCTCTTCTGCAAAGAAGGGCACAAGATCAATCCTCTCATCGGCAATGCAGGCGTTTCTGCTGTACCTGACAGCGCCCGCGTATCAGAAATGGTCGGACGCGAGACTGACCCGAACAACCACTTGCTGATGCACGCAATGGGCCCGAATGTCGCAGGAGTAATCGGTTCGGCAGTCGCAGCCGGAATTTTGTTGGGATTCTTAGGATAATATATTCAGAATATGTCAGTTAAATCCAAAATCATCAGTATAACCACATTGGTGGTGATATTAGCTCTGGCGGGATTTATCTTCTTCCGATTCTATTTCGTATTCGGAGAAGGCGTCAAGGCCGGAGACCTCAATCAGGTAATGTACAAAGGCTACGTTTTCAAGACCTACGAAGGCAGGCTTATCCAGGCCGGACTCAAGGG
Organism: Butyricicoccaceae bacterium; assembly: GCA_963654225.1. Taxonomy (GTDB): domain Bacteria; phylum Bacteroidota; class Bacteroidia; order Bacteroidales; family UBA932; genus Cryptobacteroides. The sequence continues at coordinate 1,717 of CAVKAQ010000084.1, forward strand.
CAAGGGGAACAGCGGAATGGAATCATACGTGTTCGAGTTCTCAGTAGCGGATGAGGCAGTTGCAGACTCCTTGATGAGATGCAGCGGATGCAATGTCGAACTGCACTACAAAGAGTACCTCGGGGCATTGCCTTGGCGTGGACAGCAGAAATATATTGTTGATCAGATAATGTCAGTTAAATAACAATGAAGAGCAAACTCATACTCACATTGGCAGTTACGGCGGTCAGTTCTTTGGCCGCTGTATCTGTAAATGGAGCAGACTACCCGAAGGCGGAAGGGATGAAAATATTCGCCATACATCCGGCCAATGATTCCGGCAAGATGATGACAATGTCACAGGCTGTCTTTACCAGAGACCTTATTCCGGAAAGATTCTTCTGTTCCTGGTATGGGGAGAATACGGTAGTGTACCTTACGGACGGCAAGGCGCAGCTCTATGATGTCACGCTCGGAAAGGATGTGGACAAAGATGAGATATTGGGAGAATATGGCGCATCCGCAGGAGACTATCTGCGCGCAGCACTCCCTGATGGTGCCGAGAATGTAACCCTCAATCCTGCGGCATTGTCACACGACGCCGCAATGGAAGGAAACCGCGCAATCGGCAATGCACCGGCAATCGCCTATACAGTAGGCAAAAGCTTGTACTACATCGACAGGCGCAAGCATATTTATACTGTCGCCGAAAGTAAAAACGACAACATCACATACGGACAGACTGTAAGCCGAAATGAATTCGGAATCAACGGCGGAATCTTCTGGTCACCTGACAGCAGAAGCATAGCGTTCTACAGAAAGGACGAATCCCTTGTCTCTGACTTCCCTCTTCTGGACATCACCACAAGGACCGGTTCGTTGAAGAACATCAAGTACCCTATGAACGGTATGAGTTCGGAAAATGTCAGACTCGGAATTTTCAATCTGTCAGAGAATACAACCGTGTATGTCCAGGCGGACGATTTCGGATATGACCAATATCTGACAAACATCACCTGGTCTCCTGACTGCAGGCACATCTTCATACAGGTGCTTGACCGCAGCCAGAAGCACCTAAAACTGAATATGTACAGGGCAAGCGACGGCAAATTCGAGAAAACGATTCTGACCGAGGACAATGACAAATGGGTTGAGCCTCAAGATCCTCTGCACTGGTTCGGATTCACAGGCAAATTCATTTACCGCACCGACAACCGCGACGGATACAAGAATCTCTATCTCTGCGATACGCTGGGCAATGTCAACAGAATCACAAAAGTTGATGCAGACGTACAGTTCGTGTCAGAGAACGGAGAGAAAATTTTCTATACAAGCGCGGAGGTCTCCCCTGTCGAGCAGCATCTGTTCTCAGTCAAAGTAAGTGTCAACAGCAAGGGGGCAGTGAAAATCGGAACGCCGGTAAGGCTGACCTCTGACGAAGGATGGCACAATGTGAGCGTCAATGAGAACGGCACTTGGTTCATCGACAGCTACAGCAGCTTCAACGTACCGAAAACAGTGAAGTTCACATCGGCGGACGGCAAGACAAGCAAGACAATATTCACTGCGGAGGACCCTCTGAAAGGCTATGCTACAGGCGAAATGACATTGGGAACCGTCAAAAGCGCTGACGGAAAATATGACAACTGGTACAGAATGTATCTTCCGGTCAATTTCGACCCGTCAAAGAAATATCCTGTAATACTCTATGTCTATGGAGGCCCTCATTCACAACTTGTAAACGACAGCTGGCTCGGACAGATAAGGCTGTGGGAAATGTATATGGCACAGCGCGGATATATTGTTTATGTACAGGACAACAGGGGCACTGAAAATAGAGGCGCAGAGTACGAGAAAGCTATACACGACTATTGCGGACAGGCAGAAATGGCTGACCAGATGGTCGGAATCAGCGAACTGATGACTCTGCCTTATGTTGACAAAGAAAGAATCGGCGTTCACGGATGGAGTTACGGCGGATTTATGACAATATCACTCAAGACAACCTATCCGGACATATTCAAGGTTGCGGTAGCAGGCGGTCCGGTGATAGACTGGAAATGGTATGAGGTTATGTATGGAGAGCGCTACATGGACACTCCGGACACCAACCCTGACGGATTCGCAGCCACAAGCCTGATAAACAAGGCAAAAGACCTTAAAGGCAAGTTGCTGATATGCCAGGGAGCTATCGACAATACAGTCGTATGGGAGCACAGTTTGAGTTTCATACGCGAATGTATCAAGAATAACATTCAGGTTGACTACTTCCCATATCCTTGCGCCGAGCACAATGTTTTCGGCAAAGACCGCATACATCTTATGGACAAGGTGACAATGTACTTTGAAGATTACCTCTAGAACAATATTACAATGACTACAAAGGATTTATACGCACAGATACAAGCAAAGAAATCAATGCTTTGCGTCGGGTTGGACACAGACTTCAACAAATTGCCGGCTCACATACAGAAACTGGCTTCCGAAAGCGAAATCGCAGTCAAGGGCGAACTGATAGGTGGCACTGCAAGGTCGCTGTTCGAGTTCAACAAGGCCATAATCAATGCCACCGCAGACCACTGCATAGCATACAAACCGAACCTGGCATTCTACGAATGTTACGGACGTGACGGAATGCTTGCGCTCGAGAAGACTGTGGATTATCTCCGCTGCAATTATCCGGAGCAGTTCCTGATTGCAGACGCGAAACGCGGAGACATCGGGAATACCGCCAAAATGTATGCGAAGACATTTTTCGAGACTATGGACTTCGATGCTGTCACGATTTCGCCATATATGGGAACTGAAACCGTCACTCCATTCCTTGAATACCCGGGCAAATTCGCAATCGTAGTGGCATTGTCATCCAACAAGTCATCTGCAGATTTTCAGATGGCACAGCAGGACGGCAAAGAACTTTATCAGGTCGTTATGGAGAAGATGATGTCAATATCCAATCCTGACAATATGATGTTCGTGGTAGGCGCAACAAAGGCTGACAAACTCGCAGAAATCAGAAAGTTCTGTCCAGACAACTTCTTCCTCGTCCCCGGAGTCGGAGCACAGGGAGGTTCTGCCGAAGAGGTCATCGCACACGGTGCTAACGCACAAGGCGGATTGCTGATAAACTCGTCACGTGGAATAATCTACGCCTCAAACGGTGAAGACTTCGCCGAGGCCGCCGGCCGCGCCGCCGAAGCCACCGCCAGAATATAAATGCACCTGTCCGTCCGTCAAGCGTGAGACAGACGACTGCGACACTTTTTATTCAAACTGCAGTAATAGAATCCTGCGCAAGAAATCAAAATGCTGAAGTCTGGAGCGAATTTTTCCTGAGCGGAGGACTCAGACGTTTTGATTTTCGCCAAATAGCAGGTTGATGCACTTATGCAACGGACGAGACGAGGAAAGCGACATCAACAAAAGAAAGCGACTAATAAGTGATTATTGGTCGCTTTCTTTATACCTATAGAGTCTAAAGTCTGAGATTTTGGCACGTTGATGAGACGTCTGGTGTCTACTCCGGGACTCGTGCCCACCCTCGGGCTCGTTAGAGGGAGGGGCCCACAAGCACAGCGCAGTGGGAGGGATGAGCCAAAGGCGAAAGTCTCCGGAGGAGAACATCAGACGCCCGCACGGAGTATCTATTATATCTCGTCCTCGAGATGTTTCTTGGCGTAATCCAGGGAGACAGTGAAGGTTTTTTTGCGGGAAGACGGAGCATCGAACATCGCGTCATCGAATATCTTTTCGCAGATGGAGCGAAGCCCTCGGGCACCGAGCTTTCTCTTGATGGCAGTGTCGGCTATAAGTTCCTTCACGCCGTCCTCAATCTCCAGTTTGATGCCGTCAAGCTCGAACATCTTGGCGTACTGCTTGAGAATCGCATTCTTAGGCTCTGTAAGAATCCTGAGCAACGCGTCCCTGTCAAGACTGTCAAGATACGTGACTATTGGCAGACGACCGATTATCTCCGGAATAAGGCCGTAGGCCTTCAAGTCCTCAGCTGCGACATAATTCAGCAGATTATCCTTGTCAATCTTATGCTGGTTAGAAGCGCCGAATCCAATAACCTGAGTATTGAGCCTCTGCGCAATACGTCTCTCGATACCTTCAAATGCACCGCCGCAGATGAACAGAATATTCTGAGTATTCACGTGGATGAATTCCTGCTCCGGATGCTTTCTGCCACCCTGCGGAGGAACATTAACCACACTACCCTCGAGGAGCTTAAGCAAAGCCTGTTGAACGCCCTCTCCTGAAACATCCCTCGTTATGGACGGATTGTCGCCTTTTCTGGCAATCTTGTCTATCTCGTCTATGAACACGATACCTCTCTCAGCCTTTGCAAGGTCATAATCAGCCTCCTGAAGCAGACGGGAAAGCAAACTCTCCACATCCTCGCCGACATAACCGGCCTGAGTAAGCACTGTCGCATCGACAATCGTGAACGGAACTTTCAGAAGACGGGCTATTGACTTGGCCAGCAATGTCTTGCCAGTTCCTGTAGGACCGACAAGAAGTATGTTGGATTTCTCAAGCTCGACTCCGTCATCAGGTTTGTCCGCAAGATTGTGATTGATGCGCTTGTAGTGATTGTACACAGCTACAGACAACAACTTCTTCGCTCTGTCCTGACCTATGACATACTGATCCAGAAAATCCTTGATTTCCTTAGGCTTCTGAAGTTTTTCTATGCGCTGCTTAGAGGACGACTGATTTCTCTGAGTCTCAACATCTTTCAGACAGTCAGCCGCCATCTTCACACAGTCGCTGCATATATGTGCGCCATCCAGTCCGGAAAACAGATATGGAACTTCTGATTCCGGCCGACCGCAGAACATACAATAGTTTATAGGTTTCTTGCCCGCCACGTTATTTCACTTTTTTCTTGCTTGACAAGATCTCATCGACCATACCGTAATCCTTGGCTTCCTGCGCCGTCATCCAGAAATCTCTGTCCGCGTCCGCAAGGACCTTGTCAAAAGACTGTCCGCTATGCTCGGCGATAATGCCGCACAATTCAGTTCTGGTCTTCTCGATTTCCTTAGCGGCTATTATGATATCTGAAGCCTGTCCCTGTGCTCCGCCGAGAGGCTGATGAATGAGCACACGTCCGTGAGGAAGGATAGACCTCTTTCCCGGAGCGCCTGCACACAACAGCACTGAACCCATTGAAGCAGCCATACCTGTACAGATTGTGGCAACGTCCGGTTCAATCAGCTGCATAGTATCATAAATCGCAAGACCGGAAGTCACCTGACCGCCTGGAGTGTTGAGATACAATGAAATATCCGCTACAGCGTCAGTGGACGCAAGGAAAAGCAACTGCGCCTGAATGATATTGGCTACGTCGTCATCAATAGGCACGCCCAGGAAAATAATCCTGTCCATCATAAGACGGCTGAACACGTCCATAGAAGCCACATTCAACTTACGCTCTTCTATGATTGTCGGATTGATATAGGAATCTACAGCCGACGCATAACGACTAAGGGTCATGGAACTGATTCCACGACCCATATTCGCAAATTTATTGAATTCGCTGATTTTACTCATATATTAAAGTGTACGGAATTTATCTACTGACACTTTCTCGTTTTTAAGAGATACCGCAGCCTTGGCAGCCTCAACCACCTTTGTAGCCTCGACATTCTCGATAATGCGACGGCTTGTATTCTCGTCCTGGAGAACACGGTTTGCACTGTCCTTGAGGATAGAGTCAGGGACATTGCCCATTCCGTAAGCCGCATACTGATAAGCGACATAAGCCTCAGCAGCTTCTTTCACGTCTTTTTCCTCTATCTTGAGACCGAATTTCTGCATCAGATAGCCGCGAACCATCTGCCAACGGAAATCTTCGAAGAATGCAGGTGCCTCTTTCTCAATCTCTTCTTTGCTGAACTTGCCTTCATTGATATGGAGAAGCCATCTCTTGAGGAATTCCTCAGGGAGTTTGATATCCGCTTTCTTCACGAGATAATTCTGGAGATCCTTGGAGAACTTGTAGTCAGACTCTTGCTTATAGTTCTCCTGCAGACGCTCTGTAACAGCCTTGTCAAACTCTTCAGCGTTGTGAACTTTATCCTCACCGAAGATCTTGTTGTATGTCTCCTGATTTTCCTCTGCCGGAGCGAATGTCTTAACTTCCTTAACTACAACGTGGAATTCAGGGTTCAGGCCTGCGAGGTCCTCTTTCTTGACCTTGAGCATATATGCGCGGTCAGACTCATTTGTAAATGCCTCATTTACATTAACATCGAACTGGTCGCCAACCTTTGCGCCGAGGAATTTGGACTTAGCCTCTCCCTCAACATTCTTTACGCCAACATAAGAACCCTCAACGGTCTTGCCTTCCTGTGCGAAGTCAACAATCACGAAGTCATCCTCCTTAGCCTCTGCAGTATCTGCAAGTGAGCCGAACTGGCGGAGAAGGTTGTCCTTCATCTCTTTCTTGGCAGCATCTGACACTTCGATATTGTAATACTTCACCTTGTCATCCTTGGAGAGCTCGAAATTAACCTCTGATGTGGTGGCGATGTCGAACTTGAATGTGAAGTCATTTCCTGACTTCCACTCGATCTCAGGCTGGTCCTCGCTTGGAAGAGCCTCGCCTACCATCTTGATATTATTCTCCTTGATAAAGTTATTGATAGACTCCGAAAGAACCTGATTTACAGCTTCGCCAAGCACGCGCTCACCGTAAACTCTCTGGATGAGGGACATCGGAACCATACCTTTTCTGAATCCCTTGAACTCAGCGGTACGTTTGCATTTCTGAAGTTCCTTCCTCTCGATCTCAGCGTAGTCGTCGTGTGCTACAGTGACTGTGAGTTGAAGATTCAACTCATCAATCTGATTTTTTACGATATTCATTTTCTATGTAATATTTATATTTTCAAACAAACGTATCCTTTACGGATAACATAGCCTGCAAAATTAGTGAATTTCCAGTCAATTTCCAATCCCGCAAGCCCTCTTCTTATCTCTCCTGCTTTGGATAAACGATCCTTTCGTGATATATCTGTCCGAGATAAGACTTGAGGACAGCCTTGACGTTTCCGATTTCCTTGAGAGATATGTCCGCGTTGTCAAGCTGGCCTGCATTGATCTTTGAAGCGACTATGTCCTCGACGAACTTGTCGAATATCTCAGGACTGTTGCTTTTCAAGGTCCTGGAAGCCGCTTCCACAGTATCGCAGATCATAAGGATCACCTGTTCTTTTGTCCACGGACGCTCACCTTTGTAGAAGAACGCCTGCGTATCTGCAGGATCTCCGCCATCGTTGATATACTTATTGTAAAAATATGCTGTACAAGTAGTTCCGTGATGGGTAAGGATAAAATCACGGACCACCTTAGGGATATTGTTGCGCTCAGCAATGACAAGTCCGTCCGAGACGTGCCTGATAATCTGTTCGGCACTCTCCTTAGGAGAAAGTCCATCGTGATATTTGGTTCCCATACTTTCATTTTCCACGAAGCACTGCGGATTGACCATCTTGCCGATGTCGTGATACATCGCTCCGGCACGAACAAGCATCACGTCCGCATCTATGCTTCTTGCCGCAGCATCTGCCAGATTCATAACCTGCAGAGAGTGCTGGAACGTACCCGGAGCCTTCTGGGCCAACTGACGCAGCAGTTTATTGTTAGGGTCACAAAGTTCCTGAAGACGGGATGAGGATACCAGGCCGAATATCTTTTCCAACAGATAAATGACTGGATAACCTGCGACCGACAACATCGAACCGAAGAAGATATAGGCGACCAGCCACGGATCATCCAGAGTGCTGCCGTCATTGATAAGCCTGAAACCCACGAACGTAAGGAACTGGCAGACAAAACAGATCATAGCCATCACGAACTGCCGCCAGCTCTTGTTGAAAAACTGGAACACGAACATCGTGACGACTCCTGAAACCAGATACAGCAGGAAAAGCTCGACTCCGTTGTGCGCGTAAATGAGCAACGGCATAAGTGAAATTACATATACCGGAAGAACCACCCTCTTCCTGAAGAATGCCAGCAGGTACAGCGCCGTGAGCGAGAACGGCATCATATACAGGAGCGACGGATTCAAAGTATCAACTGCAAACGCGGTAAATGCCGCCAAAGTGAATATGAACAGCAGATACAGATACCTGTTGGCCTGTCTGAACACATCCGGAGCGGTATAGAATACCGACAAGAACAGAATGAGGACCAACGCCAGCGATATGAGTCCGTTTCCAATCCACAAGAAAACGCGCGGCCGGCTGTAGCC
>CAVKAQ010000085.1:0-9956 GCA_963654225.1 Butyricicoccaceae bacterium
TTTCAGACTTCTTCTCGAGAAGATAAGGACGCAATTTCTTTGTCCTTTCAATCGCCTGCTGCATCTGCCAGTCCTGAATCAGGCGCGGATTACCGCTGAGTAGCACATCCGGAACTTTCCAACCGTTGAATTCCGCAGGGCGCGTATATACCGGAGGAGACACGAGATCATCCTGAAAGCTGTCGCTCAACGCGGAAGTCTCGTCCGTTAACGCTCCAGGAATGAGCCGGACGATTGAGTCGGCAAGAAGCGCCGCAGGAATCTCCCCCCCGCTGACCACATAATCCCCCACCGAGATCTCGCGGGTTATCAGGTGCTCGCGGATGCGCTCGTCAATGCCTTTGTAGTGGCCGCACAAAATCATTATGTTGCCCTTCAATGACAGTTCGTTGGAAATGCTCTGGGTAAGATGCTCCCCGTCGGGTGACATATATATTATCTCATCATAGTCCCTCTCCGACTTGAGTTCGTTGATCATCTTGAAAACCGGCTCAACCATCATCACCATCCCGGCATCACCGCCATAGCAATAGTCATCCACTGTGTTCCTGGAGCCTATTCCGTACTTGCGGATATTGTGGACATAAATCTCTACAAGGCCTTTTTTGCGGGCTCTGCCGACAATAGAATATCCCAAAGGGCTCTCTAACAACTCCGGAACGACTGTCAATATATCTATACGCATTGTCATTATCTTTATTTTTCGGATACAAATTTAAGCAATTCTGTGCATCTGAGGAAAAGAAAAGGCTGCAAGCCAAATGACTTGCAGCCGTCCTCTAATAAAAACTGATATAAATTAGGCCTCACGGCTTCGGTGCGAAGTTAATGAATCAAAATGAATATACCAAGCCAATCATAAAATTTATCGTAGCTTGTGGATATAAACTTGTCCAAGAAGTCGTCAAATTCTTCTCTTTTTCGAAATAGCACAGTTCTCCTGAAACGTCCGAATAATATTTCTGGTTGAACAGATTGTTCACATAGCCGCGCAGCCCGAGTTTACCGGATCCGACATTGAAATCGTGGCTCAGAACGAGGTTGGACACGAAATATGCGGGAGCCTTGCGGTCAGCATTTTCCGTATTGTCCCAATACTGCGAGCCTATATATTTGCCGTCAAGAGATATCGTTGTGGTCTTCAATGAGCCGGAGGCAACTTTTTTGAACGGAGTGCAAGAGATTCTTGCCATTCCGATTACGGACGGAGACATTCTCATAGTCACAGTACCATAATTCTGAGAATACGAACCGGTCTCCTCCCAAGTATCCGCAGAATCATATTTTGTGCAATAAAGAGTGTAGTTATGAATCTGATTCAAGCTGAAGGTAGCGTTCGCTTCTATGGTGAGTTCCTCTATCGGAGAATATGCGGCGGCAAGTTCGACACCGCGTCTCCACGCCCTCGGGATATTTTCCTTGATTGCGTAGCCGACATTTGAAAGCTTACCTGTCTCGAGCAGCATATCCCAATATTCCATAAGATATACATTCGCCGATGCGGCAACCTTTCTGCCGGTAAAACTGTACCCCAACTCGATATCGACCATCTGTTCCGGTCTCAATGTCACGGAAGCGTCCTTTTTGCCTTGCGAATGTTCCTTGTTCATAGTGAGAATCTGCTCCTGAAGGTCACTTTTTCCCGGTTCCCTGTTTCCGAGGGATACCGAGATATAAGCCTTATGAGCGTCATTCCAGGAGAAAGTCACACCCGCACGCGGATTGAAGAAATTCCAGGTAGTGTTGTATGCCAGAGATTCAAAATAGTCATCGTCTATACCGGACATCTTGAGAGATATGCCTCTGTACTGAAGGTCAACGTATGCTGTCAGCCAGTCCAGCGGACGATATTCAGCCCTTGCAAATGCGTTCAACTCCTGTTTCAGGCCCCTGTGAGAATACCAGGCACGGCTGTCATTATACTTGCCGTAATCGAACGAATCTCCCATCACGCTGCTCCAGAGCAATTTTCCGAAATGGTCACCGTCATATCTGGAAGCGTAGATTCCGCCGGTAACATCCAGTCTGTCAGACTTGTAGGTAAGATTGGAATTCAGCACATAATAATCATTGCCCATCGCCTTGCGGACTATGAAATCTGATTTCTTATAGACATTTCCTTCCGAATCGGTGAAATCAGGGAGACGATACTTGCTGAACTTCTTGTCAGCCTTATAGTTCTCGTAGTATCCGTCACCGCGCGTATAATTGAATGTTGTACTCCAGGTCAGATTGTGCTCAAACTGATGGGTATAGTTGAGCTGAACGTGGTGCTGAGTGTAATTGTCGGTCTCATTGTCATAATAATGCACTCCGCCGTAGGAATCATAGAACTCTCCGGCCGAGTTGTATTTTCTGTTCGTCTTATAGACGCCGGGATCTATGCCGTTCCAGGTAATGCCTGAATGCTGGTCACCCATAAGATATGTCAACTTGAGGGAATTGTTACCTTTCAGCCATCCGAGAGCCGCGAACGCGGACTGTACTTTGGCCTTCGCATTACGGATATAGCCGTCCGTGTAGTTTCTGGAATATGCCGCGCTGAAATACAGGCCGGATTTTGTAAGTCCTGTGCCGGCCGAAGCGGTCATTGTCATCGTGTTGTAGGAACCTGCGGCGACATTGACATATCCGAAAGGCTTTGTCCCGACAGATGCGGTGCTCATATTGATGCTGGCTCCGAACGCTCCTGGACCGTTGGATGATGTACCTAGGCCTCTCTGGAACTGCACCGAATTGATGAGGGAAGTCAATGCAGGTATGTTTACCCAGAACACTTCCTGCGACTCGGCATCATTGAGAGTGATTCCGTTGAGAGTGACATTGATCTGCGAACCTTTGACACCGCGGACCGTCATCTTGGAATAACCAAGACCGGTACCGCCTTCAAGGCTGGTGACTACCGAAGGCTGCAGATTCAAAGCCTGCACCAGAGAATTCATCGGATTCTCTTTGCGCAATTCATCTTTATTTACGTTTGTAAATGTGACAGGCGTGTTTTTACTCGCACGTGAAGCGGAAACGATTACACTGTCAAGTTTCTCGACCTTTTCAGGGGTCTCATCGCCGGCAAAAGCCGGAACAGAAGCGGCACACATAGCCGCAAAAAGCAAAAAACCTCGCATAAGTTTTAATTTATGCAAGGGGTGCGCATAAGCGCGTGAGATCAGCGTTCCCTACGTCGGCATTACCCGAATCAGGTTAATGGGTATAATCTCAACCGGAACCGGCCACCATTTCCATACGGAAACATTGCCGTTGTCCAGTACCCCAAGCTATTGTTAATAATAATATTATAGTATCCCGATTCAGGTCCAAGGCAATCACCTCAAGACCGCCGGGAGTTTATTTCTTTTCAATCAATTCCACCTCAAACATCCTGCACCAGTTCTTTCCCGTGAGGTAAAGCTTGCCGGTGGAAGGGTTGTAAGCTATACCGTTCAGCACATCCGTGTCATCATAGCGAAGGTTCGACGGCAAAAGTCCCGAACAATCCACCACACCTGTCACGACACCGGTATTCGGATCAATGATGACGATCATATCCGTCATATAAACATTCGCCCAAATCTTGCCGTCGATATACTCGAGTTCATTCAAGTCATATACCGGCCTGCCGTTGAGTTTCACCTGCATTGTCCTGAGCGTTCTGAAGTTCTCGTCCAGAAAATATACATTTGCCGAGCCGTCGGTCGCGATAAGATTCTTGCCGTCCGTTGTAAGCCCCCATCCTTCACGCGGATACGAATATGTCTTCAAATACTTCAACGTCTTCGCATCGTAAACGAACGCAAGCTTGTTCTGCCAAGTCAGGATATAAATCTTGCCGTCTTTCTCGACAGAGCCCTCGACGAAATACTTGCGGTCGAAATTCAATCTGTACAGGGCGTTTCCGGTCGGGATGTCAACCTTTCGGAATGTCGATTTTCCGTTCAGACCTGTGCTCTCATACATCTGGCCGTCATAGAAGAAAAGCCCCTGCGTATAGGATGCCCTGTCGTGAGGATAAGATTTGACGACCTTGATTTTATAGTAAGACACTTTTGCACCGGCACACGAAGTTCCCGATGCAAGGAACGCCGCTATCAACGTCAACAAAATCTTTCCGCAGGACTTGAGCATCAGCACTGAAAATCAACTATAAATCGCACTCCTCGCCTCTCTGCTTGCGGTATTCCATCGCAGCCTTCACGAAAGCGACGAAAATCGGCTGAGGCACTTCAGGGGTGCTCTTGAGTTCAGGGTGGAACTGCACTCCGATGAAGAACGGATGAGTCGGGATTTCAACGATCTCAACGAGTCCGGTCTCAGGATTACGTCCGCTTGCAACCAGTCCGGCAGCCTCCATCTTCGGAAGAAAATCACTGTTGAACTCGTATCTGTGTCTGTGACGCTCGGAGATAATCTCCTGACCATAAATCCTATAAGCCAATGAATCTTTACTCAGTTTACATTCGTAAGCTCCAAGACGCATCGTACCGCCCTTTATTGTGGTGCTCTTCTGGTCTTCCATCAAATCTATCACCGGATAAGGAGTAGCAGGATTGACTTCGGTAGAAGCGGCTTCCTTGAATCCGAGCACGTCTCTTGCAAATTCGACAACGCACATCTGCATACCCAAGCATATTCCGAAGAACGGAATGTTGTGCTCACGCGCATACTTTATGGCCTGAACCTTTCCTTCCAGACCGCGTTCGCCGAAACCCGGAGCGACAAGAATCGCGTCCATTCCACCAATCTTCTCCTCAACATTGGAAGCGTCAACGAACTCGCTCTGCACTGTATGCACATTGACTTTGCATTCGTTGGCTGCGCCAGCGTGCACAAATGACTCAAGGATAGACTTGTAAGCATCCTGAAGTTCAACATATTTGCCGACAAGCGCGATGTCAACCTTATATTTAGGATGATAGAGTCTGCCCAGGAAAGCCTTGAGGTTTGTGAAGTTAGGCTCCGGAATGTCCGTGATATGGAAGTGGTCCAATATCATCTTGTCCAATCCCTCGCCTTCCATATTCAGAGGCACCTGATAAATCGACGGCGCGTCAATGGACTGTATAACGTGGCCCGGCTTGACATTGCAGAAAAGAGCGACTTTTCTCCTGATTTCAGGAGTAAGTTCTTTCTCCGTACGGCAGACTATGACATCCGGATGCACACCGGCCTGCTGAAGCATCTGCACTGAGTGCTGTGTAGGCTTGGTTTTCAGTTCCTTTGCCGCACTGAGATAAGGAACAAGCGTCAGATGAATGCTTGCGAGATCCTCCTCTGGCATTTCCCACTGCAACTGGCGGATAGCCTCGAGGAACGGCTGCGATTCCATATCACCGACCGTACCGCCGACTTCCGTGATAATCACGTCGAATTTGCCGGACTTTCCGAGAAGCAACATCCTTCTCTTGATCTCGTCAGTGATGTGAGGGATAATCTGTACGGTTTTTCCGAGATATGCGCCTTCGCGCTCCTTGTTTATTACTGTATAATAGACCTTTCCGGTAGTCACATTGTTGGCTTTCGTCATATGGACGCCCAAGAATCTCTCATAATGTCCAAGGTCCAGGTCGGTCTCGGCGCCGTCGTCGGTCACATAACATTCGCCGTGCTCATAAGGATTGAGCGTACCCGGGTCAATGTTGATGTATGGGTCGAATTTCTGGATTGTTACTCTAAGACCTCTGGCCTGAAGAAGTTTGGCCAATGATGCAGCGATGATTCCTTTTCCAAGTGAGGAAGCTACACCTCCTGTTACAAAGACATATTTAGTATTCATTCTCGGTATGTTCTAACAGGGATACAAATTTAGCCATTTTTTCGAGATTCAGAAACTCTTTTCGCCTAAAACGATGTTTTTATTTTATGTAGTCTTTAAGATTCCGGGCGACATATTCCCTTATGTCGTTCTGCAACTTTTCGGAATCCTCCGTAGGCAGAATCTCGATCTTGTCGGCGAGACCAAGGAAAAACCTACACATTGCCCCCAAGCCCTGAAGTCTGGTATCAAGTATCCATTTCCCGTCGCTTTCCTCATACAGTTCTTTCTCTGACAAGTTCTTGGCGTTTGAGTATTCCTCCAGCAGGAAGTTGCGCGCACCGACCTCCATCCTCACCTTGATATGGTAGCTCTCATCCTCATTTATCCAGCGAAAAACGTCTGCTTCTCTTGGCTCGTAGGCGTGGCTGTACACCGGATCGTCGATGTCTGTTTCTATGGAACCTATCCTAGACAGGCGGAACTGCTTGAATGCCGCCTCCTCGAGATCCCAGCAATAGACATTCTCGTCGTTATAGAACAGATTGATCGGCACGACAAAGCGGTCTCGTATTGTTCCGCTGTTGCCGCTCGCGTAATTCTTCAGGATGACCTTATGTTTCTTGTCTATCGCCTCCTGAAGTTTTACTATGAATCCCATTTCCTTCTTGATGCTCTTCAGAGACATCAGCCTCTGCTCCATATCGTGGCTTGTCATCTGCACTGTGCTGTTCCCGTCACGCATATAAGCAACTCCATCTTCGTGGTTCAACCCCTTATACAGGAATGCAATTTCATATTGTGAAGGGTTCACTGTTATCTTTATGGCGTCCTGGTCTTCTGTCGCTTCAATCGAGATATTCTTTTGAAGTGATTGCTTGAAATATAACTCTTTTTCGGTATTGAGGAAAAGCACGAAATGGTCGAGGCTGTCTGCCTTGGGCACGTGGTGACCCAACTGCCGGTATCGTTGCGAGTCTATTGCTGCGTAGTTCTTTGTCAGCCAACGGATGTCTCCTTTAATCCCGTAGTTATCCGAAACAATAGGATCGCCTGTCTTATCGTTAACGCCGATGAAAACTGTGCCTCCGTCGCTGTTCAGGAATCCGCATACAGCTTCGAATACCTGGCCGCGCCCCTGGTAGTCTATGTCAGGGCCCCTGCCGTCGTTTCTCATAACGTAGGAGGATTTGAACTCCAACTTATGACTCTCGCCCTTTCCGTATTTTCCGGTTACGACAGCCTCTCCGGCTCTGAACTGGTCACTCACCCCAAGGATATCGCTTATCGCTTTTCTTATCTTGTCCTGAGTGGTCGAGACCTCGTCTTTGTATCGGCTGGAAGTTCCAAGCGATATAAGGAGCGAAAGTATCTTGTTTGTGAGTGTAGAAAGATCCCCGGGGATGAACTTTGCGGCAAGACTGGACACTTTCTCAGGGTTTCCCGAGTTTGACAGGATATCAAGAATGCTAGCCTGCTCCTCATTGAGAATGTCGGACTTGGGATAATCAGATATAGCGCCTCTCTGGGCATATTCAATACATTTTCCAAGATATGCAGACTGCGGCCAATACCTGATAACGCCCTCCGAATCGCCGGAGAGGCGGGCAATGAACTCGCTGCACAAAAGTCTCTTGTAGGTTTCAAGCGAATTCGCATACAAGCCCCTTCGTGCTATTATTTTTGACAGACTCGTCAAGATGCTCTTGTCCGGATAAGTATTTTTCTTTTCTTCCTGTTTTTTCCTGATATTCTCCAACGCTTTTTCTGTGTTCACCACAAAGTCGACAAGCACTGATTCTTCATCAAATTTGCGGTCAATACTGCTGTACTCATATTTCGGAGGGCATACGTTGATGAACAAATCAAGACCGTTCTGTATGTTGTTTACACTGAGCACCGCGGTGTCACCATCCTCGATGCCGTCCATATGAAGGGATATGGCCCCGTATCCTCCTGCCGTCAGCCAGTTGATCTTGCCGATATCGTCCAACACCGCCACGGCCTTTGCCTCAAAAACAACTGAGTCGTATCTATCAGACAGAGCTTTCTTTCTTGAAAATTCTGCATAGGCGTTCTTTATGGAAAACATAGGCTCCTCCCCGTTTTCTATGACAACAGCATTTTCTATACAATCGCCATCAAAGAGGTATCCTGCCAGATCTTCCGTGAATGTCCCCTTTATCAACTCTTCGTTACAAATATAGCCCTCTGCTCCATCAGAACTATCCAGCGCAGCACATTTTATGACCGGATAGCCGTTAGCGTCACAACCAGTACCCAAACATTTAATAGTCACCTTCTCCCCAACTTCGAGTTTATTAGCTTTCAGAGTTGTCGAAGACTTGAGGGTCGCGATTTGTGTCTCCGCGAAAGTCCTGGCGAATTCGTCAATCTTGTCGGCCGCATCAGCTTCTGAAGCCTTGAGCCGTTCTGAACGGGTGTTTTTAGTGAATATCTGAATCCTGTCGCCATCGATTCCGAAGGCTTTGGCTGACGCTGTCTCTCCTATGGACGACTTTATTTGCAGTATCCCGTCTGAAATGCAGGCCTGTCCTGCTCCGTTGAAATCAAACTCGTTACGCGCGCCTATGTTCATCCTGGACTTTGTACATATCCTGTATGCAAGCACATCCAACGAGGCGGAGTTCTCTATATTGCTCCAATCATATCCCAGGTCCTTGAAGTCGTATGCGAGTGTATCTATCGCCTTCCCGATGAAGTCATAATCGGTTTTTACGACGGCTGACGACACTTCGAGAAATTCAATCATCTTGGTTCTCAACGACTTGTATGTGTGAGACTTAAAAAGAAGAATCATCTCCGCGGCGAGCAGTTGACCATAAACAGTTACAAGACTGATGTCTCCGACCTCCACGTGACCGTTCTCCGCCAGTCGGGACTGCACCTTCGGCAGCAGTTCCTTTTCACAATTCTCCAATAGTCCGATAAACTGCAATGAATTAAGGCTGCCATCCAATGCGGCAGACCTTATGGCTTTTATGAACTCCGAATAAGTACTTTTCTCGACGGATTCTTTCCAAATAGCCTCCAGTTGATTCAGTGTCATCACTTGAATGTTTTTAAATACGCAAAACTACTAAAATTACTGCGACAAAAGCCTGGATGAAGTCTAAATCGTGTTCAAATTCCGGAATTTGAAACTGTTTTCAGATTTTTCGCATCAGCGTTGAAATAATTTACAAAGAAAGACGTACATTAATGTGAAAGACGCACATAAACAATGCAGGACAAAAAGTATTATACTGAAGAAGAGATAACGGCAAGGCACGAAGCTTGGGCAAAAATCATATCGGAAGCCAAGGAGTTATTCCCACATTCAAAAGATGTCATCTACAAGCTGACAGTGTGGTGCCATAACAATCTTCAGCCACGTTACCCAGAATTCAAGATACGTAAGACGTCACGGTACTACTTCCACACACTGGAAGATGCCGAAGGAAAGATTCAGGAAATCATCCTGAGGACAAAAGAGGAACGGAAGAAAGCCCCTGCTAGTAATAAGGTTAACTGTTGTCTACCATATTGCTTTATCATAGATGAGCTGCCTATCGGAGAAGCACGACATTGGCGCAATGAGGTTCAGGCTTGGTGGGTATACGACAAGAAAGGGAAAATGGTCGTAAGTTCACTCGCCTCTGAAATGTGCAACAACGGAGGCCTAGAACCATTCTTCGGCAGATTCCCTGAATCTTGTCCGGTAAGGAAGGGCGATATCGTTGAGATTGTTTGCGGCGATGAAGTTCACCTTGAAATAGTTTATTCATTACCCTTAAACCCAATCAAAGGACTTAATATGATTATTCGCCATAGAGAGCAAATGAAAAATAGAAATCCGGATTTAACTGCGGAACAAATCAGTACCATATTCTGCAACGACTACACTGATGACTGTTACATTACGTTGGATGGCACCATAGAAGAAGGGCAGGATACTTATATGTGTGCACATTCTCATCCGTACGTAAAATGGGTTTTTCCGGCGAAAATGAAAGTCCCAGATAATGTTCGGAAAAAACTGGAATTCTGTCTGGAACGTGTCGAGAAAGAAATTGAGGAGAACATTACCTCATAATGGTTTCTTGAGTTCACGTTTACTCATTCATGGATATTGTCACACCGGTCCACGAAAGACATAAACTCGCCGTATCCATATTTTCCGTTTGCGTATTCCAACAGGAGTGTC
>CAVKAQ010000086.1:0-9515 GCA_963654225.1 Butyricicoccaceae bacterium
ACTCGCGACCCCGACCTTGGCAAGGTCGTGCTCTACCAACTGAGCTATTTCCGCATTATGTTCCCGCTATTGGTGTTTCGGGATTGCAAAGATAGGGATAAAATCTTACTCTGCAAATTTTTTCAACACTTTTTTGTGGAATTTGTTTCCCGAAAGCGTTCTGAAAGCTATTCAACCCTCCCACAATAACGATTTGGAAGGTCATTAGACCTCAACGCAAGTGCTGAACTCGCGAAGGAAACGCATATCGTTCTCGAAATAGTGGCGAAGGTCATTTACCTGCCATTTGAGCATTGCGATACGCTCTATACCCATACCGAAAGCGAAGCCTGAGTACTTCTTACTGTCTATACCGGAAGCCTCGAGGACATTAGGGTCCACCATTCCGCAGCCGAGGATCTCCAGCCAACCAGTGCCTTTGCAGATGTTGCAACCCTTGCCGTGACAGATATTGCAGCTTACATCCACCTCAGCTGAAGGCTCCGTGAACGGAAAATAAGACGGCCTCATACGTATCTGCGTATCCGGTCCGAACATCTCCCTGGCAAACAGCAGAATAGCCTGCTTAAGGTCTGCAAATGTCACATTCTCATCGATATAAAGTCCTTCCACCTGATGGAATATGCAGTGTGCTCTCGCTGAAATCGCCTCATTTCTGAACACTCGACCGGGACAAATCACACGGATAGGAAGCTTCATATTCTCCATTGTACGCACCTGAACACTGGATGTATGCGTACGCAGAAGCAGCGGATTCTTGTGACCTACAGACACAAAGAAAGTGTCCTGCATATCTCTCGCCGGATGGTTCGGAGGAAAGTTCAATGCCTCGAAAACGTGATAATCGTCTTCAATCTCAGGACCTTCGGCAACGTCGTAACCGAATTTACGGAAGATGTTGACAATCTGCTGTCGCGCTATAGACACAGGATGTCTGGTTCCGAGCGGAATCGGGTCTCCCGGAACTGTGGCGTCAAATGCATCAGATGATGCCGGGCCGGATGTAGCCGCAGCAGCCTTAAGTTCCTCAATCTTCGCCGCAGCCTCTTTCTTGAGTACGTTCAATTTCTGACCGAATTCCCTCTTCAACTCCGGAGCCACTGTCCTGAACTCATCGAAGAGTTTGGTAATCTCGCCCTTTTTGCCGAGAAGACGTACCCTTGCCTCCTCTATTTCCTTTTCCGTCTTGCACTTCAGGTCTTTAACCTCCGCAAGAATCTGTTCTATTTCTTCTTTCATAAAATCGTATTCAAAGTTCTGACGAACCGACTGCAAATTTAATCAATTCCGTTGAAAATAATCACCGCATCCGGTTGAACTATTTCTCCGCACCGGATTTAGGCAACGCCGCTGAAGCCTTTTCCATTTTCGCCTTGCGTTTCTCGCGCGCCTTCTGAAGTTTGGCGGCACCGCTCTTGAGATATGCTGCCCACTGCTGCTGCGTAAATATCTTCTTGTATTCGTTGTCGATTACTTCCATCCACTTGTCATTGGTTCTTGTGTACAAATCGTAACTGTCCACCCTGGCCGCCTGCAACTTTTTGATTTCATTCTGCCATTCCGTATAGACATACTGCAGAGTGGAATCAACATAAAACACCTGCCAATACTCCAATTTCAACTGCTCCGCCAGGCGGTCCGCTTCTTTAGTCGCCATCTCTTCCGGTGTAGGAATCTTCTGCTCCTGCTGTTCCTGCGCGAATGCACCGACCAAGAGAAACATCGACAATACCGTTAACAATATCTTTTTCATTTGTCCGAATTTACTTAACCTTTCTTTCGCTATATTTGCAATCTGCGTGACGAATAGTCCATTTGAGCAAAAGTAATGAATTAATAATATAGAACAAAATAGAGATGACTCTGAAGAATATCATCGGTTCGGTATCATTGGCGTTGGCCTGCTGCCTGTCAATAGAAAAGTCAAATGCCTGCACGAACGTAATCATCACTAAAGGAGCGAGCGCGGACGGCTCTTGTATGGTTTCCTATGCAGCTGATTCTCACTGGCTTTACGGAGAGTTATACTTCAATCCGCAAGCTGACTGGAAGAAAGGAAGCAAACTGCGCATAAACGATTGGGACACAAATCAATATCTCGGAACAATCGACCAGGTGGAGCACACTTACAAGACTGTCGGAAATATGAATGAGCATCAGCTCATCATCGGAGAAACCACTTTCGGAGGACGCGAAGGACTGAACGACCCGAATGGCATAATGGACTATGGTTCACTGATATATGTAACCCTGCAGAGGGCAAGCACGGCAAGGGAAGCCATCAAGGTGATGGCGGCGCTCGTCAATAAATATGGCTATTTCTCAGAAGGTGAATCATTTTCTATTGTAGACAAGAACGAGGCGTGGATAATGGAGATGGTCGGCAAAGGTTCCTCTGAGCGTGGTGCAGTGTGGGTTGCGCTGAAGATTCCTGACGGATATATATGCAGTCACGCGAACCAGTCACGCATAGAAAAATTCCCGCTCAACGATCCTGCGAACTGCCTATATGCGGACGATGTCATCGAATTCGCACGCAAGAAGGGCTGGTTCAGCGGTAAAGACAGCGATTTCAGTTTCCGTGATGCTTACTGCCCTGCCGATTTCGGAGCATTGAGGGGATGCGAGTCCAGAGTATGGAGCGCATTCAACATTCTCAGCCAGGGCTGGTTTACATTTGAGGATGAAAGCGGCAACCTCATAACCAAGGATGCGCACGCATATCTCGACTACGCTATGGGATACAACCCGGACAACAGGCTTCCGTTGTGGATTAAGCCCTCCAAGAAAGTCACGGTCAAGAACGTCGCTGATGTAATGAGAGACCATTACGAGGGCACTCCTATGGATATGACTACCGACATAGGCGCCGGCGGAAACGCACTTCCTTACAGATGGAGGCCTATGGATTTCGAATATGAGGGCAAGAAGTACACAAACGAGCGCGCAATCGCGACTCAGCAGACAGGCTTCTGGTTTGTAGGACAGGCACGCGGAAATTATCCTGATGTTATCGGAGGTATTCTCTGGTTTGGCACCGATGACGCAGCAACATCCTATGTCACACCTATTTATTCCAACACCAACAAGGTTCCGGACTGCTTTAAGCAGGGCAACGGAGACCTTCTGACCTACTCCAAACACGCATCATTCTGGATTAACAACAGAATCACAAATGCCTGCTACAGAATGTACAACATAATGGCGCCTTTCGTCCGCGAACGCATCGACAAGTTCGAGAACGAGCAAATGGAAAAGGTCCACCAGAACGATGTAAAGGCGATCGACCTATTCAAGAAGGCTATGGACGGTGCGGAAAAGAGAGGTAAGCGCAACTCCTCCACATACAATGTGATGACAGATACCGGCAACTCCTTCTATGCAGTTAAACAGTTGCTGACCAACTACTCCGTAAATACGGCGCAGAAGATTTTCAAAGAATGGCAAGATCTTGAAATCACGCTGACGGTGAAATTCATTGACGGCAATGTCAAGGCTCAGAACCCTGACGGTTCATTCAAACATTCCGAGTTCTCGTCAGGCATTCCTGACGGCCTAACCCAGCCTGGCTACACTGACGTATGGAAAGAGGCAGTCGTACATTTCCACGGAGACGTTATCGAGGAAAAGCCTGTAAACTAACGGATTCGGCTGAAAGCACACGAACTTCACAAGCAAAGCGCTGCGGGAAGGTCCGAAGCGCGAAGAAATCCGGAGATGAAGGGCAGACGCCACTAAATCTTTAGCGGATAGCTATAAACAAAGAGGACGGCCTCTAAGTCTTGGACTTATTGGTCGCCCTCTTTTCTTTTCAGTAATTCAAGTTTATAGCTTTCTGATAATCTTTTCCTATAGCACTCTCTCGGCCTTTGGTTCCGCAGGCTTGTTGCGCAATACTATCTGATCGCCGGCCGCATCGACCTCCACGACAGAGTCTCTGTGAACAGTGCCGTCAAGAATTGCCTTGGCGAGCTGATTTACAAGTTCACGCTGCATGACCCTCTTCACAGGACGCGCACCGAACGCAGGATCATAGCCTTTCTCGGTCATATAGTCCACAAATGCGTCAGTGAATTCAATCTCAACACCGTCCTCGGACAATTTCTGTTTGAGCTGACTCATCTGGATATGGAGAATATCACGTATATCATTCCTTGTCAAAGGCTCGAACATTATTATCTCATCAATACGGTTCAAGAATTCCGGTCTGATAGTCTGTCTCAGCACCTCAAGAATCTTCTGTTTGCATTCATCCAGAAGTTGGGTTCTCTTGGCGATGTTTGAAGCCTGGGCTTCAGCGCTTTCACCCTTGACGCCCACCTCAGGCAGCCTGTCCATATATCCCTGGATAAGGTCTGAACCGACATTGGAAGTCATTATGATGATAGTATTCTTGAAGTCCACAGTACGTCCCTTGTTGTCGGTAAGTCTTCCGTCATCAAGTACTTGCAGAAGAATATTGAACACATCTGGATGCGCCTTCTCGATCTCGTCCAGCAGTACCACTGAATAAGGTTTACGCCTTACGGCTTCAGTCAGCTGGCCACCTTCATCGTAGCCCACATATCCCGGAGGCGCACCGATAAGACGGCTCACGGTATGACGCTCCTGATATTCACTCATATCTATACGGGTGATCATATTCTCGTCATTGAACAGGAACTCCGCAAGAGCTTTCGCAAGTTCAGTCTTGCCCACACCGGTCGTTCCCATAAACAGGAAGGAACCAATAGGTCTCTTCTCATTAGACAATCCGGCCCTGCTTCTGCGCACTGCATCCGCAACCGCGTGGATAGCCTGATCCTGGCCGACTACTCTCTTATGTAGCTCGTCTTCCATTCTCAGGAGCTTCTCCTTTTCGCTTTCCAGCATTCTGTTCACCGGAATTCCAGTCCAACGGGATACCACATCCGCAATGTCTTCAGGAGTAACAGCTTCCGTTATGATAGGATCTTTGATTGCAGCCTGCTTTGCAGCGAGTTCTTCTATCTTTCGCTGAGCCTCTGCCATACGTCCGTAGCGAAGTTCCGCTACTTTTCCGTAATCTCCGGCCCTCTCGGCAGCCTGAGCCTGTATCTTGTAGTCCTCTATCTGCTGACGTGCTGTTTGGATTCCTGAAAGAATGCCTTTTTCTTCATTCCATTTCTGCATCAGGACTTCACGCTTTCCGTTAAGTTCCTCCAACTGAGCATTGATCTTGTCCAGTTTGAGAGATACGCCCTCCCTCTTGATGGCTTCCTTCTCTATTTCCAGCTGACGGATCTGACTGTTCAGTTCATCTATCGGCTCCGGTACGGAATTCATCTCAAGACGAAGTTTTGAAGCGGCCTCATCCACAAGGTCAATCGCCTTGTCCGGAAGGAATCGGCTCGTGATGTATCTGTGGGACAGATTTACAGCCGCAATCAATGCGTCATCCTCTATTCTGACTCTATGGTGATTCTCATATTTCTCCTTCAAACCTCTCAATATGGCAATCGACTCCGCAGGCGTAGGCTCATCAACCATCACCATCTGGAATCTTCTTTCCAGCGCTTTGTCTGCCTCGAAATACTTTTGGTATTCATCCAGCGTGGTTGAACCGATTGTCCTCAGCTCACCTCTCGCAAGCGCAGGCTTCAAGATATTGGAAGCATCCATTGCACCGGATGACTTGCCGGCTCCGACAAGAGTATGTATCTCATCGATAAACAGTATTATCTGCCCCTGGCTGTCGACAACATCTTTCACTACGCCCTTCAGACGTTCCTCGAACTCGCCCTGGTATTTTGCACCTGCTATCAAGGCGCCCATATCCAACGAATAGACAACCTTATCCTTAAGATTCTCAGGAACGGCTCCGTCAACGATTTTCTGAGCCAAGCCCTCAGCGATTGCGGTCTTGCCGACGCCAGGTTCACCGACCAATATAGGATTATTCTTGGTACGCCTGCTCAGTATCTGCAGCACTCTTCGGATTTCCTCGTCCCTGCCTATCACAGGGTCAAGTTTTCCGGCAGCGGCGCGCTCATTAAGATTAGTTGCGAACTTCCCGAGAAATTCCAGTTTTCCTCCGGAAGCATTGTTCTGTGTATTATAATTTTCCATAACTAAAACTCCTTGTATCCATCGGAGTTTCAGCGGCAGTTCGCAAGACTTTATCTTGCGCTCTTCCTAACGGGATATAGCCGTCTGCTCCGAAGAACAAACGGCTATAATCCAAATTATATTCCCTTGCCGAATTTTACTGACAATTTGTCAGTACGGCACTCTTTTCAAATTATTCCTGAGGGGTAGCAGGAGCCTCGCTTGCAGCAGGTTCGCCGGCTGGAGCGCTCTGGCTAGGTGCAGGGAATGCAGGCTGCTCAGTAGCGGCATTCTCAATCTTGTCGGTGATATCCACCTGCGCACCCTGATTTCCGAGAGTGAATGAGGAAACGACAGATGCGATTACGATGAATGCGACAAGACCCCAAGTGATTTTCTCGAGGGCGTTCGCTGTCTGTCTTACACCGAAGGTCTGATTACCTGCAACGAAATTGCTGGCCATACTGTCGCCCTTTCCGTTCTGAAGAAGAACTGCGATAGTAAGAAGTATGCTTGCAATGACGATGACAACTACAAGTGTAGTAAATATTACGTTCATAACGTCTGATTATTTATCTGTTTGTCAATTTTATCAATAAGGGATGCAAAGTAAGCACTTTTTTCCGGGAATGCCAAAATTAGTTTCTTATAGATGCGCTTTGCCTGATCATAATAACCCTGGTCTGAGTAAATTTCCGCAAGTGACGCGGTGCAGAATTCCAAACTCAAATCCTCAGAGGCATCTTCCTGCGAAGGTTTTTTCTTTGCCTGGAATTTGGAGAATACATTATCCTCTATGCGCTTGACCTTCTCGTATTCGGATTGCGAGAAGAAATCGCCTCCCGGCACTCTTGCATTATGTGTTTTAACCTCTCTTTTATCGTCTTCCGCAATGTATGATTTCAGAAGAGACTCCAGATTCTTGTCCGAATAATCTTTCTTCGAGCCGTCTGCCATTATTTCCGCAACAGAACGTCTGTCAGAGATATACATAGCCTGATCTGCGAACTGGGACACGCCCCACGACTCACCTCCAAGGCCGGACATTCTGCGGCAAAGTTCCTTGCGCGCGGCACTGTACCAAGGATACAGATTCACCACACCTGCAAGTTCATCCATTGTCAAAGTTCTGAGGTTCATTGCTCTCTGTTCCATATCACTACCAGTTTGCCACAGTTGCATTGAACACATCCTCACAGATTTTCTCTATGATTTCATCGCACAAGGTACTCTCGACCGCATCGAGAGACTGCGTAGAGTCATAGTCAGCATACGATGAAAAAGATTTGCCCTGAAAATCGTCTTCCGGATATTTTCTATTGGTAAAATCAATCTTCACGGTCACGGTGAGCCTGTTCTGTGCGGCAACTTCATTTGCGGTCACAGCCATCGCCCTCACGTCGTAGCCTGTTATGGAGCCTGTGATTTCAAGATCCCCATCCATATCGACCTGCTCCAATCTGGTCATTTTCCTGAATTTATCCTTTAGGGACTCTGTCATGCTGTTGGCTAGCGTCGGATTGACTTTCAACGCTTTATATTCAAAAAAATTGATCGTGATTGTCTTCACGTCCGGCTGGATTGACGTACCGGTAAATGAATATATCCCGCACGATTTCACAATGAGCGCGACCGCTGCCGACAAGGACAGCAGAACAACCAGTGACACAAATCTTCTCTTCTTCATCCGCTAGTCCTCTTTCTTTAGGTTACGGAATTCCTGAGGCAATTTTCTGTACAAGGTTCTCTCGGAAATTCCGAGCTCCTCTGCCGCCTTCTTCCTGTTTCCGTTATGTTTTTCCAAAGCCTTGCGTATAAGGTCCTGACTGACTTTCGATATGGAGAATGTATCCTGCTCCGCCGAACTTTCGCCGTTATGCGCTTCCGGTTGGGTCACGACCATATCCTGTACGTCTATATCGTCACGGGTACGTTCCCAATCCGCGTCGGGCTTGGTCAAGTAACTGTCCGCAGAATCATTCTTGTGGGCTTCCAGCGCTTTGTTAGGCTGGTTCGGCATTCTGCTTTCCGGTTGAGAATGATACGAGCCCGAAGCGATTATAGACTTCAATCTGTTCACCTCAGCGTTGAGCCCATACAGGGCCTTGTAGATTTCCTGCTTTTCATCATTCGAAATACCCTCTCCCGCATTCTGATACTTCACAGGGATAGAGTTAACATCGTCTTTAGGCAGATATTCCGCAAGCGTGGCCGCATCCACTTCGCACCTTCCCATTCCCGGCGAAAGCCTCTGTCCTTCCAACGCCGAAACCGTCTCAGCGATATTCTTCAGTTGGCGGATATTTCCGGGCCATCTGTAATTTGTCAACAGTTCTATCGCATCGTGGGTCAGAGTAATCTTGCTGACGTTGTATTTTTCCGAAAAGTCGGAAGTAAATTTCCTGAACAACAGATAGATATCCTCTTTACGCTCCCTCAGCGCAGGCATCGAAATCTGGATTGCGTTGAGCCTGTAATACAGATCTTCACGGAACTTTCCTTGAGATACGGCGTGGAGCAGATTGACATTTGTCGCGGCGATGACCCGCACATCCGTCTTGCTCACTTTTGACGAGCCTACTCTGATATATTCTCCCGACTGCAAGACTCTCAGCAACTTGGCCTGTGACGGAAGCGGAAGCTCTCCTACTTCGTCAAGAAACAGAGTACCGCCGTCAGCTTCTTCAAAATAACCTTTCCTCGCCTCTATCGCACCGGTAAATGAGCCCTTCTCGTGGCCGAACAACTCGGAATCGATAGTCCCTTCCGGAATCGCTCCGCAGTTGACCGCAAAATATTTGGCGTTCTTTCTCAGACTGAACTGATGTATAATCTTGGGGAGATTGTCCTTACCGACACCGCTTTCGCCTGTAATCAGCGCAGTGAGGTCTGTAGGAGCGACCGCAACAGCTATCTCCAACGCTCTGTTCAATGCCGGATCGTTGCCGATTATATCATATTTATTCTTAATTCTCTGTAATTCCTGTGCGTCCATATCAAGACAAAGTTACAAAATCAGATGAAAATATAAACCGATATGACTGAAAATCGCAAAATTGTTAGTAACTTGGTGGAAAATTTGGAGAAATCTACATTTAGTTTTAATAACAATTATTTTTTTCTATCATGAAAAAGGAAATCAAATCATTGGCAGCAGCGGTCCTTGGACTTGCAGCTGTTGCGTGTGCTTCTCCTGAAAAGATGGCAGAGATGGCAGAGAGCGTTACCGTTACCTGCGATCCTTCACCACTTGAGGTTGTTGCAGGCAAGATTGATGCAACTGTAGCAGTTACTTATCCTGCTGACTACTTCCATCCAAAAGCAATCTTGGAAGTAACTCCAGTGCTCGTATATGATGGTGGCGAAGCTAAAATGGCTCCATTCACATATCAGGGCGAGAAAGTAAAAGACAACTACACTGTCGTATCTTCTGACGGTCAGACTGTAAC
>CAVKAQ010000087.1:0-9481 GCA_963654225.1 Butyricicoccaceae bacterium
ACCCACGACCCCGAGATTACAAATCACGTGCTCTGGCCAACTGAGCTATATCGGCAATTATGTTCGCTTACGTTTCGTAAGGGATTGCAAAGATAGGCATTAATTCTTATTCTGCAAACAATTTCAAGTTTTTTTTCACTTTAGCGTTCATCAATCATCAACAGAACCTTCTCCGCTATGCTTTCCGCATCCAGTCCGCAACTGTGCCTCTGATTGGACTGAGTGTCCTGTGAAATGTATTCGTCAGGAATGCCAAGCCCAGCGACCTGCACTCCGAAATGCGCATTTTCAGCCAGATATTCTGTAACGGCACCGAACAGTCCGCCTTTCAAACAGCCTTCCTCCACAGTAAGTATTTTTCCTGTACCGGCAGCATCTTCCATCATTGACCGGTCGAGCGGTTTCACGAACCTGACATCATATACCTTCGGCCTGATTCCCGACTTGGCATAAACGATATCGGCCGCCTCTACAGCCCTGCACGACTCAGGACCGGCAGCAATTATCGTCAACGATGCTCCAGACACAAGTTTCTCCGACTTTCCGACAGTCATCTGCTCATACGGAGCAGTCTTCCATTCTACTCCTTCTCCGCATCCTCGGGGATACCTTATTATATAAGGGCCGCCCGGATAATGCAGAGCGGTAAACATCATATTCTTAAGTTCCAATTCATTTCGCGGGACTGCGATTACCGCATTCGGGATAGAACGGTATGCCGCTATGTCATAGCACCCGTGATGAGTCGCGCCGTCTTCTCCCACCAGGCCTGCACGGTCAAAGCAAAGCACGACAGGCAAGTTCTGGAGAGCGACATCGTGTATGATTTCATCGTAAGCCCTCTGGGAAAATGACGAATATATATTGCAGAACGGACGCATACCGCCGGTAGCGAGCCCTGCAGAGAAAGTCACGGCGTGCTCTTCCTCGATTCCCACATCGAAAAACTGAGACGGCAACTCTTCCGCCAACAGATTCATTCCGCAACCTGTCGCCATAGCCGGAGTCACACCTATCACATTCTTGTCATTACGTGCAAGGTCCAGAAGCACTTGACCAAACACATCCTGGTATCGGTCAGCTTTGTATCCTCCGCTCAAACGTTGTCCTGTTATAGGATCAAACTTTCCCGGAGCGTGCCATACGGTCGGATTATTCTCGGCCGGAGCATAACCTTTTCCCTTCTTTGTGATAGTATGGAGGATGCGCGGACCCTTTATGTCCTTCAGTCGAGACAGCGCATCAATCACAGCATCCATATCATTGCCGTCAACCGGACCGAAATAGCGGAATCCCAACGCCTCGAACAATGCTCCGCCGAAATTTCCCGACAATGTGGATTTCGTTGAGCGTACGATGTTCTGCATCCTGTCACGAAGCCAGCCCTCCCCCATCTGATTCCAAATCTTGTTCTTTATCTTATTATATGTAGGGTCGGTGGTCAGTCGCAGGAGATAGTCGTGCAGCCCGCCTATGTTCTTGTCTATGGAGCAGTTGTTGTCATTGAGAATGATGAGGAGGTCGCTTTTGCTCGCCCCGGCATTGTTAAGTCCCTCAAGAGCAAGGCCTCCAGTCAACGCCCCGTCTCCGATGAAGGCAATTATCTTTTCATCGGTGCCCTTAAGTTTGGCCGCACAGGACAATCCCAATGCGGCAGAAATGGACGTGGAAGAATGCCCGGCTCCAAAAACGTCATATTCGCTCTCTGAACGCTTAGGGAATCCGCTCAGGCCGCCTGCCATTCGGTTTTTCTTGAACTGTTCCCTACGGCCTGTCAGAATTTTGTGCGCATAGGCCTGATGACCGACGTCAAACACGATTTTGTCGTGAGGAGTATCGAATACATAGTGCAGTCCGACAATGAGTTCCACAGCGCCTAGGCTGGATCCGAGATGCCCCGGGTTTGTCGAACAACACTCTATGATATAGTCCCTTAACTCCTTGCAAAGCGGTTTCAGCTGCTCAGGAGTCAGTTTTCTCAAATCTGCAGGACTTTCAATATATTCAAGCATACTTTTTCTTCCAATTCTTCGGAAATCATCGCAAGGTACGAACATTTACCGAGATTTTCACGGATTTCATTTTGCCGTTAATGATTTATTAAATAAATTGCGCCCCAATGTTTTCTAACCAGAAATACCGGAAATATAATAACAAATAGATATGACAAAAGTTCAAAAACTAATGAACGACAGCCCTGTAGCCCGCTGGTCGGTTCTTGTGCTCATCGCACTGATGATGTTCTTCGGCTATATGTTCGTGGACGTTATGTCTCCTCTCAAATCGTTGGTAGAAAGCAATTTACATTGGAATAGCACCGTCTTTGGGACTTACGCCGCTTCAGAATACTTCCTCAACGTTTTCTGCTTCTTCCTGATCTTTGCCGGAATCATCCTCGACAAAATGGGTGTCAGGTTCACGGGATTGCTTTCAGCATCGCTGATGGTTGCAGGAGCCTGCATCAAATACATCGGAATAAGCGACTGGTTTCAGGATACAAGCATTTGTGCGTGGCTGAACAGCTGGTGGGTGGCACTCCCGGGAAGCGCCAAAATGGCCAGCCTCGGATTCATGATATTCGGATGCGGATGTGAAATGGCCGGCACCACGGTATCAAAAGCCATAGCCAAATGGTTCAAAGGCAAGGAAATGGCATTGGCAATGGGCTTGGAGATGGCTATCGCCAGACTCGGAGTATTCGCTGTAATGTGGATTTCTCCTATGATTGCATCCAAGTTCGACAACTCAGTAGTAGCTCCTGTCGGATTCTGCACAGCCCTGCTCTGCGTAGGTCTCATCTTCTTCCTGATTTTCACATTTATGGACAGGAAATTCGACAACCAGCTTATTGAGGCCGGTCTGATGACTACAGAGAAGTCTCCTGAGGATGAGTTCCACATCAGCGACATCGGCAAGATTTTCAGCAGCAAGATGTTCTGGATTGTGGCACTGCTCTGCGTGCTTTACTACAGCGCAATCTTCCCGTTCCAGAGATATGCTCCGAACTATCTTCAACTTACTTTGGATGTAGATGCGGAGACTGCATCCCGCCTGTTCAGCTGTTTCCCTATCCTGGCTATGGTGCTCACACCGTTCTTGGGCGCATTCCTCGATTTCAAAGGAAAGGGAGCGTCAATGCTTATGGCCGGCGCCATCATTATGATAGCATGCCACTTGTGCTTCGCATTCCTGCTTCCGGCATTCCCGAGCAAAGGTCTTGCACTCGTGCTTATCGTCACTCTCGGAGTTTCCTTCTCACTTGTCCCTGCGGCATTGTGGCCTTCAGTTCCGAAGATTATCGACGAGAAAATCCTCGGCTCCGCATACTGCCTCATATTCTGGGTGCAGAATATCGGACTTTGCCTTGTACCGCTGCTTATCGGCACCACGCTTGAGGCTACGGGCGGATATCGCGTGCCTATGATCATATTCTCATCATTCGGCATTCTCGCATTCCTTCTCACATTCCTCCTCAAGGTTGAAGACAAGAAGAAGGGATATGGTCTGGAACTTCCTAACGTAAACAAATAGGAACAGATGAATCCGGTTTCAAATAAGGTCCGCAACATCACCAGATGGCTCGCGCTCGCGTGTCTCGTGGTTCCGATGTTCGGATCTTATTTCTTTGATGATATGTTTTCATCCCTGTCGCAGCTTTTCCGCTCACCGGAATTGTTGGAACTGGGATGGAACTCAGCCGACTACGGCTTCTATGCTGGCGGATATTCGTTCCTGTGCGTATGGGGCGGACTTATTGTCTGCGGTATGCTTCTGGACAAATGGGGCGTCAGAATCACCGGCTCCATTTTCGTAGGAATGATGGCTGGCGGCGCCGCACTTGTCACATTCGCCATCACATCGGGATTTGCGCCAAAGACCTCACTGGCAATAGCGTACATCGGATGTATGCTTTTCGGCCTTGGAAGCGAGATTGCCGGAGTTGCGGTCACGCGCTCGATTGCCAAATGGTTCAAGTACAGCGGAGGAAATATGGCTTTCGCAATGGGTCTGCAACTTGCCATCGCAAGACTTGGAACCGCATTTGCGCTGCTTCTGTCTCCGATACTCGTGTCCGCCAAGCCTGAAGGCTCTTTTTACACCCTTGCAGAAACAGCAAGACCGGCTTTTGCAGGCTTGATACTGTTGCTTGCCGGATGTATCGTATGGGCAATTTTTGTGGCAAT
This sequence comes from Butyricicoccaceae bacterium, assembly GCA_963654225.1. Lineage (GTDB taxonomy): Bacteria > Bacteroidota > Bacteroidia > Bacteroidales > UBA932 > Cryptobacteroides. Next base: position 4,185 of record CAVKAQ010000087.1, read on the forward strand.
GGATGCCAAATTCGATGCGGCTACTGGTTCCACCGACAAGAAAGAGACTTCCGAAGAAGACAAATTCAAGTTTTCAGACATATTCAAAGTGCTCAGCAACAAGTACTTCATAATGTCCGCCCTGCTATGCGTATTCTTCTATTGCAGCATCATATCTTTCAAAAAATTCGCGACAGCGATACTTATTCCAAGGTTCGGAATACCAGTCGAGAGCGCCAGCCTTATGGTATCGATGATTCCGTTCTTCACCGTGATTTTCGCGCCGCTGTTCGGATACTTTGTCGATAAGGTAGGTAAAGGAACGAGGTGGATGATTGCCGGCTCCGTGCTTGTATTCATAGCACATCTGATGATAGCGTTTGCGCCTCAGGGCGTTGCGGCTTATGGATATATCTCCATTGCAATGCTTGGTGTGGGTTATTCCCTGGTTCCGGCGGCGCTATGGCCGACAGTGTCAAAAATTGTCCCTGAGAAGAATTTGGGAACCGCCTACTCTCTCATATATTGGATTCAGAATATGGGAATGCTGACTGTCCCTATTTTTGTAGGATTGATCTTCAAAAACGAGGTCACGAATGCTAGCAACGCGGTGCAAGAACAGAATGCGGCACTGTATGCGGAGCTGATATTCATCACCCTGAGTCTATTGGCGATAGTAGTGTCGATATTCTATGCGCGCTCGTCAGACAAGGCCCCGGAGCTGGGTCTCGACAAGGCGAATGACTAGAAAGTGACTGACTAAAAGCGACATACCGCTTTGTTTCATCGCCAGAACCTCAGAAAGAGACAGATGTCCGCAGCGAATTTTTTCTGAGATTTTGAGCGGAGGATGCCGCCTCTTTTTGCTACTCATCATCTGATCGGGACAATTCCTGAAAAATCATATAAATTTCGTGGCTGTATAATTATGCAACCACGAAATTTATTGTATATTTGCGTTTTAACAACGACTGAACAGACAGATTAACCTTTTATAAAAACAAATATGAACCACCTGATCAAACTGGCATTCACCGTAACCGCCACATTGGGCATTCTTGCCGGTTGCAAGAAAAGCAATGAAGCACCTGCACCTAAGCCTGCAAATTTCACAATCGAGCAGACAGACCTCACGCAGGGCTCTTTCGGAGTAAAAATCACTCCGCGTGACAACGAAAGCACATATTACTTCAACCTGATTACGAAATCCAATTTCAAGTCTCTGTATAGCGAAGATTCAGAGAAACTTACGCAAGCATACAAGGCTTGGTTCGAACAGATTGCCGAGACTAACGGACTCGCTTTGGAGGACCTGCTTACAGAAGCGTTGCAGAGCGGAATGCAGAACTATCCGTACAGCGCGCTCACTCCGGAGACTGACTATGTCTTCTTCGTCTATGGACTGGATGTCTATGGAAACACGACAACAGACGTAGAATATTACGAGTTTTCAACGCCTAAGGCAGAACTTAATCCGAATGCGGGATTCACGATTACACCTACAGAAATCGGCTCCACATACTTCATCGTTGACATCGAGCCTGACGACCCGGATATCTTCTATTGGTACGACGTTATTCCTGCAAGCGACTACGAAGAGTACTGCGCTTCTGATCCTGCCAACATTCCGTCATTCGTAAACACATTCCTGACATCTCTCAAGAGCGAGAATGACACTTTCAGCGCAATGACTGAGGCCGAATTTGTCACTACCATCACAAAGAGGGGCAAGACGACATACGACACGGCGCTCTCAGAGGCGGCAAACTCACTGCTTCCGGAATACGACTACTACGTATTCGCCATCGGTGTCGCAAATGACGGTTCGTTCACGACGAATCCTGAAGTCGTAAAAGTGCGCACCGGAGAGACACCGAAGAATGAATATGTCATCAAGACATCTGCAGTTACCGACATCAGTTATACTGCTGACATCTATGCGAAATACAGCGAAGCCTTTGCTGTAATGCTTGAAAGGACAGTATATTTCGAAGGCGAGACTGACGAGCAGATGGTCGCTGACCTTCTCGCGGCAAACGGAGGAGACCTCACACAATATCTCCAGGCCGACAGGGCAAAGGTAGAATTCACCAGCCTGATTCCGAACGAAGACTACTATCTGTTCATATTCGCCTGCAACACGGACGGCACGCCTAAGACCGGAAGCAAGGCCAATATCCAGAAAGTATCCATAAAGACTAATGAGGCCGTCGCTACAGGAGCAGAATACAGCATCAATGTGTTCAACATTTCCAAGACCTCCGCAAAGGTCAATGTCTCAGGCAATGACGCCGCAACTGACCAGACATTCCTGATGAATATCATATCAAAGGAGAAATATGATCAGATTACTGCGTCCTCAACTGAAAGCGAGGCTCTGCGCAAGGATATGGACGAGCTCATCGACAAGAATCTTGAGGAATGGAACAAGTCCCACGCAAAGCTCGACCGCAAGGAATATCTCTCAAGACTTCTTCCGAACGAGTCTCAGCTTGGCACAGGCACTTCCGTAACCTTTGACGGACTTACCTCAGGCACAACCTATTACATCTATGTAATCGGTATCAAGGCTGACGGAACCTACACTACAGCGCCATTCAAGCAGGAGTTCACGACCATCGCGGACAAATTGAGCAAGATAACCTTGTTGGGCGGAGTAACCGCTTCAACCTATGAGGAATTTTTCCCTAACAAGACTTGTTATACCTTCAGTGCAACAGCACAGCCTTACGCTTCAACAAAGGCCGTATATGGCAAATTCTTCGAAGGTACGGACGAATGGGCCGGCAAGAGCGGTGACGAACTTAAGGAATTATTGCTTAAAGAGACACCTGACTCATACGGAACGTGGCAACACGGAGGCTGGTATGAAAGGGGAATCAAACTCTATGCTTACGTGATAGGTGTTGACACCGACGGCGTACCGACCGACATCTGGTACGTATCGCACACATCAAAGGTCGATTCCGGAATCGACACAAGCGGTTTTAACAAGGAAATAACGCCTGACGAGACCAAAACCATAACCGTAACACGATAATGAAACGAGCATATTTATTCCCGGTTCTGACATTCGCTTCCTCGTTGGCCATTCTTGCCGGCTGCGGGAAGTCCTCGACTCACGAACCTGATCCTGACCCGGAACCCGAGCCGGAGCAGACAGTTCAGGTAGGAGACTATTATGAACAGGGATTCGTAAAAGGCGTCATAATCAGCGTAGACGAAAGCGGCGAGCACGGAATGGTCGTTTCGCTCAATGAAACCGAGGCCGTATGGTCCTACAAGACTGAGGAAGCGATGGGTTCTTTGCCCGGAAGCGGCAAATACAACACCGAGTGCGTCTATAAGATGAACGACTGGCAGAATCAGTACCCTGCCTTCTACTGGTGCAGCAAAAAGAATGTAGGGCAGCTGCGCAACTGGTTCATTCCGTCTATGAATGAGCTTGCAGTTCTCTACAAGGCGTATTCAGGGCACGAGACGAATGACACTGACCAGGATACAGGCTCAACAAAGGCCTCGGATTCCGCAAGCAAAGACTGGTTCAACAAATGCCTGACAGACAATGGCGGGACGGCTATCAGCGACGGCATATACTGGTCGTCGAATGAGAGCGGTCCTAGCATCGTCTGGGCTTTCGATATGGGCTCAGGCACTACAATCTCCGACCCTAACCAGTTGGATAAGAGGCAGAAGCATCTCGTCAGGGCTTTTGCAGAGTTCTAATGTATTTAGCAGGAATTCGCGCAAAGGCCTCAAAAAGGCTGAGAGTATCTTATTGAACGAAATACTACCGAAAATGAGCACAAAAATAAATATCATAAAATATACGATAGCTGCCGTATGTACCTTGCTGATTGCCGCCTGCAGCGGGAGCAAGAACGAGCCGGTCAGCAAAGACCTTGAAGCTCCGGCAGTGGAAGTAATCAGCAGTTCCACGTCGCTGATTCTGAAATGGGCTGCAGTAAAAGGTGCAGAAGGATACCGCATAGAAGTGACTTTCGTGGAAGACGGTACGAACACGGATGTCGTTAAAACCATTATAACGGAAACAGACTATATACTTGACGGTCTCAGACCGGGGCGCACATACACCGTGAGAGTTGCAGCCGTGAAGGACGGCAAGGCTTCTCCCAACTGGTTCTCCGAAGACGTCACGACTGACTCCGTAACAGCGACATTCGAAATCAAGCCATTTGAAAGTTACTACAAGAAAGGAGGTTACCTTTATTATTACGCGAAGGTGACACCTTCTGACAACTCGGTATATTACTGGACAGGAGCCGTAGCATATAGCCAGAAAAGCGATGCCAAATCCTGGATTGAAGAGGATATACAAAACCACCTTGACGATGGCGAGACCTGGGATTCTCTGCTAAAGAAAGGATATATCACCAAAGGTGCGGCAGAATCAGGAGGATTCGAGTTCACAGGAGCGGACGACATTATGTTTACCGCTGCGGCCGTGGAGAAATCCGGAGATGAGATCAACGTAATCTCAGACGTATCATTCAGTTATCCGTTCTACGCAGTAGCGAGCGATGCGGAGAAGTCGCATCCGGCAGAGTTTGGAGACTTTGTCGGCAACTGGGTATGCAAACCTGACGGAAGGATGTCCAAGAAGTCTGACAACACTCTTGAAGTCATCGACTGCGACTCATTCGAAGTGAACATATCCGCTGACGGAACCGGCAAATTCAAACTTACCGGATGGGGCGGAGACAGGAACAGATTCAGTTCCAGCCCGATATCATTGAACTTCGCTTCAGCGACTGACAAGTCTGACGAATCGTTCACGATTTCATTGCCACAGACAATCAAGACAGAAGACGGTACAGAGTGGGCATACACGTCCTGGTTCGTGCTTTCCTACATCAAGGACGGCGTCACTCAGTCATATTACGAGCCTTATGACCGTGATTACGCGGAGAATGTGATACCTTCCTGGAAACAGGGATTCCACGGATACATCGCTAACAAGAACAAGACTGTGATAAAGATTTTCGCGGAAAGATATGACGGCAGCGACCTTGCGGCCGAGATGTCAGGACTGTGGCCGTGCGGTTTCGACAGCAGTACCGGCAAGTTCTCCAAGTTCCTGAACGGCTCATCCGTGGGCAACGACGACCCTGTCGCAATGTTCTATCTGGCAAGAAAAGACTTTGCTGACGGCACGGATTTCCCTGCACCTGACGTTTCTGACGAAATTGTCACATCAAGCAGCAACGCGACATTGAAAGTAAGTCGCCTGTGAGGGATGTCCTGTGCCCAGACTGCACACGACACGGTAGAATCCACCGGCCTTGTCCACGACCTGG
>CAVKAQ010000088.1:0-9278 GCA_963654225.1 Butyricicoccaceae bacterium
CAATGATTGCCTTCGCAACGAACTCTGCGGAAGCTGCTGACATCCCAAGATTTTCAAGGACATCTGCAAAGTTTTCGGCAATGCTTTCTCCTGAGAAAATACCGGTCAAGATTCCTACGAGAGTCACGCCCATCTGTACAGTGGAGAGAAACTTATCCGAATCGGACGTAAGTTTCAGGGCGGATTTTGCGCCCTTGTCGCCATTCTGAGCGTCCAATGACAATTTGGATTTGCGCGCAGAAATGCAAGCGATTTCCGCCATCGAAAAAATTCCGTTGACGACAATCAATATCAATATTATAATCGCTTCCATTACAGTCAAGCAAGAGTCCTACAACCTTGGGCTAGGCAAACGGACTTATAACACAAGAGTTACTTAAGCACGGCGATAACAGTTTCCGCCGCTTTAGTTTCCTCTCCCAATTTAACTTTTATATCAGCATCCAAAGGCAGGAATATATCCAGTCGAGAACCGAACTTGATGATTCCGCATTGACGTCCCCTTTCTTCTTTTGAACCCACTTCTGAATAGCACACAATCCTTCTTGCAAATGTGCCGGCTATCTGCTTGAAAAAAATCTCCCCGTGGCCTGTGTCAATGGCTGTAGAAGCGTGCTCGTTCTCCTCAGCAGCCTTTGGCAAAAAAGCCAGAAGATATTTTCCCGGATGATATTTGTAATATGTAACCTCTCCTGAAGACGGCCAGAAATTGGCGTGCACATTGAAGAAGTTCATATATACAGATACCTGGATACAATCTCTGTGAAGATATTCTTTTTCGTATGTCTGCTTGATAATGACGACTTTACCGTCAGCTCCGGAAGTAACTATATTGTCCCCCTCCGGCGTATGCCTCACCGGCACGCGATGAAACCACGTTACAAAGACAGCAAAAAGGAAAAATATCGCCGCAAATATATAGGAAATGATGTGATGGCCTAAGAATTTCAGAAAAATCAGCACAACAATTGCACAAAGCAACCACGCGAGCGCAATAGTTCCGTACGAGTTCTTATCTATCTTCATGTTTTCTATTCTGAAATGTTTTATTCTTCAAAGATATGAATAAAAAGACATTTTCCGAAATAATGTTTGCTATAAAGCGTTGACCAATATCAGGAACAACGCCCCGACAGGCATTGCCATCAGCGTGCTGTCGAATCTGTCAAGAAGTCCGCCGTGTCCAGGGATCATTGTGCCTGAATCCTTTACGTCATAATGACGCTTCCATTGAGACTCGAACAGGTCACCATATACTCCGGCGACATCCATCAGCACTGCAAGAATGATTGTGCTGAGCAACGAAATCTGCTCGATATTGAAAGCATACTTGATCAGAACCGCAGCCAGAACCGCGCAGAACATTCCGCCCCAGAAGCCTACCCAGGTCTTCTTCGGAGAAATCTCCGGAAACAACTTCTTGCCGAAAAACCTGCCAAGAGTGAATCCGAATACATAACCTCCTATGTCAGAGCACCAAATAATAACAAAGAACCCCAGAAGTACACGGCCGTCAAAGACGTGATTGAAGAATACAATCAAGTTGGACAGCGCAATCGGCACTCCGACATACAACAAACCTGTGTAAATATCTGAGAACTTGCCGAACTCTGTCTTGTCCTTAACATACAACGAGTTGATCATAACGATCAATACAGGCACGATGGCAAACGCTACATATTTCACAGGAATTCCGTATGCGCAAACGCAGAAAATCAGAACGAACAGAATCATCCCGGACAGAATCGCAAGAAGTCTTGAGAATCTGTATCTGTTCTTCATTGTAATGGTATAGAACTCGTGCATCATCCCGGCCATAATGTAAAGCATCAGGACGGCGAAGCACAATTTATCAATCAAGAGCCCCGCCAACATTACCAGAATGAAGGCGACGCCCGAAATTGTTCTTATAACAGTATTATTCATTTGTCAAGGGTTTAGTACATTGGGGCGGCAGTACGTTTCCGCCCCGGTTAGCATCAGTATCAATCCTCAGAATTCAGTTCAGGAGAAATGACAGAGTCCGGAGAATCAGGAGTCTTGTTTTCTGCAGGAGCTTCAGACGAATCCGACTTTTCTTCAGCTTCAGACTCTGGCTTCACTTTCGGGCCGAGAATATTCTCGACATCCTCTGCAAAGATAACCTCTTTCTCCAACAGCAAGGCTGCCATCTTCAGGAATCCAACCTTATGCTCGGTGAGAAGTTTCAAAGTGCGGTCGTGAATCATAGTCACGATTTTCTTAACCTCTTCATCCATCACTTCCGCAGTTTTCTCGCTGTAAGGCTTTGTAAGGTCGTATCCCCGGGAGCCTGTTGAATCATAGTACGACAACGCTCCTACATTATCGCTCATACCATAATACTTAACCATACTGTACGCCATCTGCGTAAGTCTTTCCAAATCATTCTGAGCACCGGTAGAAGGTTCTCCGTTGACTATTTCCTCTGCCACGCGGCCTCCGATAAGAGAACACATCTCATCTATCATCTGAGATTTTGTCCAAAGTTTTCTTTCTTCCGGAAGATACCAGGCTGCTCCGAGAGCCTGTCCTCTAGGTATAAGAGTAACCTTGAAAAGAGGATTGGCATAAGGCAGAAGCCAACTTACAGTGGCGTGACCGGCTTCGTGATGTGCGATGGACTTCTTCTCCGCAGGTGTGATTATAGACGCCTTGCGCTCAAGTCCTCCGACAATTCTGTCAACAGCATCGAGAAAATCCTGTTTGTCAATGGATGTCTTATTGCGTCTGGCAGCCGTCAAAGCTGCCTCATTGCAGACATTCGCGATGTCAGCTCCCGAGAATCCCGGAGTATGCTTCGCCATAAAATCCACATCGAAATCTTTCGCCAACTTCAACTTCTTGATATGCACCTTGAATATCTCTTCGCGCTCTTTGAGTTCCGGCAGGTCAACGTGAATCTGACGGTCGAAACGTCCTGCACGAAGCAAAGCCTTATCAAGAATATCGGCTCTGTTGGTAGCTGCAAGCACTATGACGCCAGAATTTGTGTCAAACCCATCCATCTCCGTAAGAAGCTGGTTCAATGTGTTTTCCCTCTCGTCATTAGAAGAGAATCCCACATTCTTGCCTCTAGCACGTCCGACTGCATCAATTTCATCAATGAATACGATGCAAGGAGCTTTCTCTTTCGCCTGTCTGAACAAATCCCTTACTCTGGAGGCTCCCACACCGACGAACATCTCGACAAAGTCAGAACCGGAAATCGAGAAGAAAGGCACATTGGCCTCTCCGGCAACAGCCTTAGCCAAAAGAGTCTTTCCCGTACCCGGAGGCCCGACGAGAAGCGCTCCCTTTGGAATCTTGCCTCCCAACGCCGTATATTTCTTAGGATTCTTGAGGAAATCCACTATTTCCATCACCTCTTCTTTAGCGCCATAGAGACCTGCGACATCCTTGAATGTCACCTTCACCTGATTCTTGTCAGCAAGTTTTCCTGTCGATTTTCCGACACCGAAAATACCGCCCTGTCCGCCTGCAGCTCCGCCGCCCATATTCTTGTTGAACCCGCGGAACATAAACACCCACATCAGGATAAGCAGCACAGGGAACAGGAACCAGTCCATCACGTGCCCCCAGATATTGTCGTCATTGTCCATTACGACCTTGAAGTGGCTGTCAGCCGGCAAAGCCTCGTTCAGCACACCGAATTCTGTCTCAGGATCAAACTTGCTTGACACGTAAAACCAGAAATGCGGTGAAGAAGAAGGCATTTTTCCACCGAAACGCTCGCTATATTTAGCCAGCCTGTCAGGACGGATTGTAACTTCACCCTTATAGTCATTCCTGACAAAGACGATATCCTTGACATCCCCCTCCTGAATCATTTCCTTCACATCTGCCCACTCTGCTTTCTGCGGTTTCACGGAACCGTTCGAGAAAAGCATCCATATAATTCCGGAAATGATCAGCAGATATAGCCACGACAAACCAAGGTTCACCGTGACAATCTTTTTCTGAGGCTTTTTGCCTCCATTGCCTTTATTCGCCATCAATCAAATTGTTACAAGTCGATATCGGCATCCTTTCTCTTGCTTGCACGACGTGCGGACGCCCTAACCTTAGAGGAAGCCTTAGGTTTGATTCTTGTCGCAGACTGCTCTACAACAGGTTCGTCTGTATATTCTACCCTGTCGGCATCCGCCCACAAGTCCTCAAGACGATAGAAGTCCCTGTACTGAGTCAGAAAGACGTGAACTACGACATCACCGTAGTCCAATATGATCCAGAAATCATTTTCAAGTCCCTGCATACGCAACACTTTCCTGTCGCATTTCTCCTGCATACGGACTATGATATTGTCCGCAATGGCGGCGACGGCAGTCGTCGAATCCGCGTTGCAGACTACGAAATAATCAGAAATCGCTGTTCCTATCTTGCTCAAGTCCAAGGACACGACGTTCTGTCCCTTTTTCTCCAGCATTGCATCGGTTATGGCCTTAAGTACTTTATTTTCCATTATAATACGGATTGTTTAAATTTGTCAATAATTCACAAGAAATGCGCAAAGCGCAAATCCACGCATATTCTACAAATATAGAACAAAAATCAGTCCAATGAAAGCCCAAATCCCTATTATATGGTATGACACTATCGATTCCACCAATTCTGAGGCACGCAGACACCTGTCCGACATTGACAGAATGTCAGTATATGCGGCAAAATTTCAGACAGCGGGGCGCGGACAGAGAGGAAACAGGTGGAACAGCACAGCAGGAGAGAATCTGACATTCTCGATACTTGCAAATCTGCAATCCGGGGAAATGCTGATAGTATCAGCGAAAGACCAGTTCATTCTGAGCGTTATTTCAGCATTGACTATATCCGACTTCCTTCAGGAATCAGGTATCGAGAACAGAATCAAGTGGCCTAATGACATCTACGTGAGAGACAAGAAGATATGCGGAATGCTCATCGAGAACATCCTTTCCGGCGACAATGTCGGATACTCAATCATAGGCATTGGTCTGAATCTCAATCAGACTGAATTTCCCCCTGAACTCGTCAATCCGACTTCAGTTCTTAAAATCTTAGGAATCAGAATTGAACTGGAGTCCGCGCTTGACCGCATAATGCTGATATTCTCCGGATACCTCGAGAAGATTGCCGCCAATGACAGCCGGAAAAGTCTGGTCGAGGAATTCATTTCGCGAATGTACAGGCTAGAAACTCCGTCCGACTATCACGACAACATTGAGGGATATGACTTTACGGGCAAAATAAGAGGCATCTCCGACGAAGGGCTGCTTCTGATGGAAATGCCTGATAAAACTATCAAAAAATACAGTTTCAAGGAACTGAGCTATATCATCTGACCTTGCATTTTTCTGATGACTGCACCTGGGTCAGTGGACTTGAACACAGAACTTCCAGCAACAAGGATATCAGCACCGCACTGCGCAAGCTCCTTGGAATTGTCCGGAGACACTCCCCCGTCGACCTCAATCCTGCAGTCAACACCTTGCCTGAGAATTTCAGTCTTCAACTCTTGTATCCGGCTGAATGTTTCCGGAATGAATTTCTGGCCTCCGAAACCTGCGAACACAGACATAACAAGTATAAAGTCAGCGCAGCGAAGATACGGATAAACCTTGCTGACAGGTATGTCAGGATTTATTGCAAGGCCTGGACTTACACCAAGCCCGCGAACTGTCTGCAACAACCCAGCAGCATCCAAGCCGTCCCGTTCCGCAGCTTCAAGATGAAAACTCATCATTGAGGCACCTGTCGCCGCAAAACGCTCAAAATATTTCTCCGGATGCACAATCATAAGATGCACGTCCAACGGCTTGGAAGACTTTTTTGAAATCGCTTCCACTACCGGAAATCCGAAAGAGATATTGGGCACAAGAACGCCGTCCATCACGTCAAGATGGAAAATGTCCGCATACTCATTGACCATTTCGACATCCTTTTCAAGATGAAGGAAGTCGGCGGAAAGCATCGATGGAGCTACAAGTGTCATTTGAAATTAGTTACGATATCAACGAGCAACTTGACAAATTTCTCGTTTGAAGCCAAATCCAGTTTCTCTCCCGGTGTATGCACATTCCTCAATGTCGGCCCGAAGGACACCATATCGAGATATGGGAATTTCTCGAGGAAAAGTCCGCATTCCAGTCCGGCGTGAATCGCCTTGACCTCAGGTTCCTGATTGAAAAGTCTCCTATAAGATTCAACCGTAACCTTCAGAATGTTCGATTCCATATTCGGAGCCCATCCCGGATACGGCTCAGAATGAGTAACTTCCGCGCCGGCAAGACGGAACGCCGCTTCTACTTTGTCGGCCATGAATTTCTTTTCCGAGTCAATCGAACTTCTCTGGCTAGTAAGCACCTTTATAACTCCGTCAGCCGACATTTTTACCGCAGCCAGGTTTGAAGATGTCTCAACAAGTCCCTCGATGTCCTGACTCATTGCGAGAACACCGTGATCTACTGCCATAAGGCTGAGAATCAGTTTCTCCAGAGTTGTGTCATCTATCGGAAGAGCATCCGAGCTGCAGGTCTCGGCTTTGAGTTTCACATCAGGATCGGTCCTATGGAATTCGTGCCTGATATCTGACGCAAATGATTCGAAATCAGCCTTAAATTCCTCCACTGCATCTTTATTGACATATACCACAGCCTGAGCTTCGCGGGCAATCGCATTGCGTTTGTTGCCACCGTCGAGATGAGCAAGCTGATATTTTCCCAACTGAGAATAAAGGAAACGCACAAGAATCTGGACTGCATTAGCCCTTTCCTTATTTATATCATCTCCGCTATGGCCTCCGATGGCATCAGAGACTGACAACTTGAGAGCGACAGAATCCTTGTTGACTGACTGATGACCGTATTTGAAAACTGCCGTAGTGTCAATACCGCCCGCACAGCCCACGAAAATCTGCCCTTCATCTTCGGAATCAAGATTTATCAGCGTGTGAGACTCAATGAATCCCGGTTTGATGGCCATTGCGCCATCCATACCTGTTTCCTCTGAAATTGTGAAAAGACCTTCGACTTTACCTGTCGGAAGGTCGCTTGAAAGCAATGCCAAAGCGGCGGCAATTCCGATTCCGTCATCGGCTCCGAGAGTAGTGTCCTTCGCTACCATCCAACCGTCTTCTATGACATAGTTGACAGGGTCCTTGGTAAAATCGTGAACGCAGCCTGCCTTTTTCTCGCAAACCATATCCTGATGCCCCTGTAGCGCGATTGCCGGAACATTTTCCTTTCCTTTGGATGCCGGTTTAGTAATCACTACATTACCGGTGGTGTCCGTCTTACATTCAAGTTTATGCTCTACTGCAAATTTTTGAAGATATTCGGTCATCTTCTCTTCGTGACCGGATTCACGCGGAATCTTCGTGATCTCGCGGAAAATTTCTAAAACTTTTTCAGAATTCATATTCAGAAACTGTTTAAATTTCCTGTCAGATAAAATTAAACAGCGTCCAGCTGTTTAGATACGCGAAGATACGAGTAATTTCTCAATGTCGCTCACGTACTGCTTAAAAGATTTGTCCGTAGCCATCAGGTCAGAAACCGTGTTGCAGGCGTGCAGAACAGTAGCGTGATCCTTACCTCCGAGTTCGGAGCCAATCATTGAAAGCGAACATCCCACAAGAGTGCGGCTCATATACATAGCAATCTGACGTGCCTGCACGATAGGACGTTTTCTTGAAGAAGAAAGGAACAGATCTTTTGAGATATTAAAGTACTCGCATACCGTCTTCTGGACCTTCCCTATAGTTATTTCATTTTTGTCTTCGCCGACAATTTTGCCGATAATCTGCTCAGCCAACTCCACAGTCATCTCCCTGTGCACAAGAGTCGCGTGCGCTATGAGCGAAATAAGCGCGCCTTCAAGCTCTCTGAAGTTCGACTTGATTCTGTTAGCCAAGTAAGACAGCACTTCCTCACTGACAGAAACTCCCTCCCTAAAACTTCTAGCTTTGAGCATCTCCAATCTTGTGGCGTAAGAAGGGCGCTGCAGTTCGACTGACAATCCCCACTTGAGCCTGGAAAGAAGCCTCTCCTCGAAATTCTGAAGATCAGCCGGAGCGCGGTCAGAAGTGAATATCAGCTGCTTGCCGTTCTCGTGAAGATGATTGAACACATTGAAGAACGCATTTTGCGAACCCGGCCCCATCAAATCCTGTATATCATCTACAATGAGAACATCAATCTTCATATAGAACGCAAGAAAATCAGTCAACTTGTTCTTGACATTCGTCGCATCCATATACTGCGTCTTGAACTCATTGCCGGTAACATACAACACGACAAGTTCAGGATATTTCTCTTTGATAGCGATTCCTATAGCCTGCGACAAATGGGTCTTGCCGAGACCGGGACCGCCAAAAAGGAAGAGCGGGTTGAACGGAGTATTGCCAGGAGCATCCGAAATGCTTTCTCCTGCAGTAATTCCCATCTTATTGCATTCGCCTGACACAAGGTTGCCGAAGCAATATACCGGATTCAATCTTGGATTTACCTGAATTTTTCTAAGCCCAGGATAGACGAACGGACCAGGATTATTACCTGCGGGATAGGAATTGACCGAAATAGGCTTGTTTTCCGGAGTAGCGGAATTAGCCGCAGGAAATGTCATCGGAGGCTGAACTCTCACCGGCGACACCTTATAAACAAGGCGCGCATCAGGACCGATAACCCTCTTGAGAGTTTTCTTGAGAACATCAAGGTAAACCTCTTCAAGATATTTTCTGTAAAAATCGGATGGAACTTCTATCGTGATTGTAGAATTCTGCAATGAAACCGGCTTGAGCGGCTTAAACCACCTGACAAACTTCTGCGAACCAATGATATTCTCAATGATACGCATACATTCGCCCCAAACCTCGTTATATTGCATTTCTCCCATAGAAAATCGTCCGTAATAATTCCAGCCAAAAATAGCATCAGATTGGAATTGCCTTCCTTTCTGATGCTTTGCAAATGTAGGTGAAAAATATTTTATAAAAAATTGGTTTTTCTATTGCATATTAAATTTATTTTTCAGTTTAAGCGTTTAGTTATTCCGCAAACGCTTAAATGTTAATTCATTCATAATCAATATGTTTTAGAACTAAAACCACAATAGAAAGCAATAAAATAGAGATACTTCTTTATAATTATTCTAAAATAACATTTTCTAATCGCAACTCGCTGAATACGCTGTTATCCAAGCAAAAAATCGGAAGTTATCAATCCTTCACACAGCGGATTTGAGTGCCTACCAAATCGTTAAACATCTGAATATTCACACTCCACCAC
>CAVKAQ010000089.1:0-9215 GCA_963654225.1 Butyricicoccaceae bacterium
CTGCCAGTTCATCACCGCCGACCTCCAGTCGTTCATCTACTTCCAGTTCTAAGTGCGCCTTTTGTGACACTTAACCAGCTGGAAATGAAGAATAAGGCCAGTCATCTATTTCAGGTTTGGCTGTTTCAGCGGTTAGCGTGATATGCGAAAACTTGAACATTTTGATTATTGGGATAACCTTCATATATTTACAAAGAATATTAATTGACCCATAAAAAGACCGTAACTTGTAACTATTGACAAATGAACAGACTATCGATCATACTTCTCTCGATCTCTTTTCTATTTGTCTCCTGCGGCAACAGGCAGACGAAGTCATTGCTTCAGGACGTGGGATCCTACATTCAGGAGAGGCCGGACAGCGCCCTGCGCGTTCTGGAAGGCGTGGATTCGACAGTGCTGAACACGAAGTCTCTTCGTGCCCGCCATTCCCTGCTGCTTGCGATGGCATTGGACAAGAACTACATCGACACGACGGACACCTCTGTCGTAATGCCGGCAGTGAATTACTACAGGCGGCATGGCAAGCCGGACGAGAGGCTTCGTGCCTATTTTTATTTAGGCAACATCTATATGAATGCGAATATGCCGGACAAGGCGGTTGTCGCATATTCATTGGCTGAAGATTCTTGTCAGGAATCAAATGATTATGTTCAGAAAGGGATTCTTTATATGGGCATTAGTTATTTGTACAGCAGAGTACATAATGTGGACAAGCAACTTGAATATGCTCAGAAGGGTTTTGAGTGTTATCATATCGCAGGTGA
Source organism: Butyricicoccaceae bacterium (assembly GCA_963654225.1). Classification (GTDB taxonomy): domain Bacteria; phylum Bacteroidota; class Bacteroidia; order Bacteroidales; family UBA932; genus Cryptobacteroides. Next base: position 768 of record CAVKAQ010000089.1, read on the forward strand.
TACTACTCATATATATTTGTCATATGCCGATTTGGCGCTGATTTATCATAGTAAACAGGATTGGCATGCGGCAGATTCTTTGTACAGGCTTGGTTTGGCAAAATTGAAATCAGACACTTTGGTTATAAGGAATCTTCTTCTTAATTATGCTAAAATGAAGATGATTCAATCGAATCCTGATCCTGATGGCGCTATTTCTTTGCTGAATATGTTGTCATCAGATTATCACCAGCCATTGTCGGTGGCAGAACGTGGAATATATGCATATGCTTCAGACATGCTTGGAGATAAGACGACAGCCGATAATATGATTGAATGGTTGGAGGATTTGGATAACAATCAGAAATCCAGAGCCTTGATCTGGCTGTATCTTACATATAAGCATCGAGGAGACTATAAGAAAACTTTGGAATATGAGATTGTTTCTGAGAAACGAAACGATTATGTGCTTGATTCTCTATTGGCTGTTCCCGTCTCACAGGGGCTTCAGAGTCATTATCTTACTTTGGCCAATGAAAGTCGTCTCAGGAGTTTGAGGGTTGTGACTGCTTCGGTTGTCATTCTTGCTGTTGCCGCATTATTATCCATAACTCTCCTATTGCACCAGCGTGTGCGCAGGATGAAAGGGCAGGAGAATGAGGAATTGATGCTGCGTCTGTTAGAGGATGCGAATCGAGTGTTGGAACAGGAAAACACGGAGTTGAGAAACAAGGTTTCGGAAAAAGAGTTGGAGAAGAAACATGCGCAGTTGTCATTTGCGTCTGTTTATAGGGACAAGTTTGCCACAATAGGAGAGCTGATAAAGATATTCCTGGATGCTAAAAATGGAGAAGAAAAGAAAGATGCCATCTATTATCGTGTCGAACAGCTTGTCGCCAGTATCTCAGATGATGATAAACTGTTTGCAAGATTTGAGGCTCAAATTAATCAGGATCTTGATGACATAGTCATTCATCTGAAAGGTGATTTGGGAAATCTTGATAAAAAGGAAGAGCGTTTCATCTGTTACTTGATAGCTGGTTTGGATTCTCGAACCATCGCGGCTCTTATGCATCTCTCCGTCTCAAATGTTTACACAAAGAAGTCACGTCTTCGTGAACGCATCAGAAAGATTGACTCTCCATACAAAAACGAATATTTGAATTTGATTTGACCGAAATTATTTCTTACAATCACGATTTGAAATGCGGGGTCAAATAGTCCTATAGATAGTTGTGTGACTACGTTTTTCTCATATCTGCTGACTTCTCCTGTAAGATTAAAATCTTACAGGAGAAGTCTTAGCCACGTACAATTTATTGATATGCAAGGTGTTGTGCGGGAAGGGGCGTAGATGCTGCTGTAAGGTGATATTGTCATTATTACGTGAATGTTTTGCCGAAGATTATTATAACTTTGCCCAAACAAATCAAAAAGTTATGTTTATGGTAAAACGCACTATTTTATTTTTATGTCTCTTTATCTTCCCGGTTTCTTTTTCGTTGGCATCGAACGATGATGACACATTGAAGGATAAGATTGAGATAAGAGGAGAAGCCCCTTCTTCTAGGCCGCATAGACTTCCGGCAAAGATTCCTTTTGATTGTTTCTATGATTCAGGGTTGTCATGTGTTGTCGTGGAGTTTATAAGTTCTGTGGGGGAAGTAGCAGTTGACATAGATAACATGGTCACGGGCGAGCATATAGATGCCACCATTTCATCGAGTCAAGGCATTCAGGCGATTCCGTCCCCCGGGACTGAAGGTTATTGCTTCATAACATTAACCTTATCTAACGGGAAACGATATTACGGAGAATTTGCTCTATAAAATTGAGAGACACGGCGATGTTTTTTGCTGCTGTTTAGAGTCGGCAGAGCTGCTTCCTGAAATATAATTGGTGAATAGTCAACTGTTTCAGAAGAAGGTCAAAGAAAAGATTTATGGGTAAAAGAGTAATCGCGGTCACGGTTTTGGCTTTAGTTGCATTGTTAATGCCAATTTTGGCTAATGGACAACGAAGCCGAGGCGTTAATGAAAGATATGAAGTGAATGAAAAGGGGGATTCTTCGTTCACGTTGGTGCCGCAGGCTTTTGTGGAGCCGATATCGGTGACTGCTGAAAATTCTGAGCGTATTGCCCTTTCTGCCAGACAGATATTAAGGAAGCGGAAAGTAAATGGCTTGAAAAAGGCCGCATTTCAGAGGTCTGCCGCTGATGCGATTGACACAAGCCTTCCGGTGGCCGGTGTTCCGATTGTATCCGGTATTTCTCCAACAGGAGCAAGAACTTACAGCATTCCGATAGCGACTGTCCCCGGTTATGGATTGGTTCCTCGGATTACTCTTCAGTATAACAGCCAGGGGACGAATGGAATCGCTGGTTATGGATGGAGTATCGGCGGGCTGTCCTCAATCACGGTGTCAGGAAAAACTCCGTACTATGACGGAGATTGGGCGGCTCCGGATCCATCTTCTTCAGATGCGGTATGGAGTCTTGACGGAGTTCGTCTTGTAAAGAACACTGACTCATATACATCTGCCTATCAGTTTGAGACAGTATCAGGAAACATCAAGGTAATGAAGCACCTTGCTTCCGACGGAGTCGTTTCTTACTTCACTGCTATTTATCCGGACGGGCGTAAGGTTAAGTATGGCTGGGAGACAAACGCATCGGCGAGAAGGTGCTACCCTATCACAGAGATAGAGGATGTGACAGGAAACCTTATCGCGTTCAAATATGAGTCGCTGTCAAATACCGGCAATGTCTATGTTGTCTCTGAAATAGAATATGGACATAGAAGGATCTCAGGGACTGTCACAACCCCGGGAGAGTCCATCTGCTTTTTCTATGAGGACAGGACCGACTGTGTCGGAATGTACTATGCCGGAGAACGAGTGAGTTGCAAGAGGCTGCTTACAAGGGTGAGCAGCCCAGGTATACGTCACGAATACAATTTGAGCCACCGCCTGGCCGACGGCGTCAATCTTTTAAATAGCGTGGAGTGCAAGGTGGCAGATCAAGCTATCAATCCTCTGCGTTTCCATTATGGAGGGGAAGGAACAGGACAGGCTGTGGTTCATATTGAGAATGGATCGTTTAGACAGACTGGTGATGGCTATCTGCTGTCTTACTTCAATGACAGTATAACCACAGTAAAGAATAGGGGGAAACTTGTTCCAAACAGTTATGATGACGGGCTGATTATCCATCCTTATTTCTCACCATACAAGGTGGTCTATTGGGATAAGAAGTGGTATGAGACGAAACGTTCCTACAAATATGGCAGCGGGTATCCGGAAGATCAGGTTATCTTGGTTGCACCTCGGGTAGAGGATGGCGTGTTTGATGTTGACCGCACGCTTACGACAGGAGCGGGTTTTCAGACTATAGAAGCGGTGGATGTCAATGGAGATGGGATAGAGGAACTGGTGAAAATAAACTTTGGGGATGTCAAAGACGACAAGACAACATTGACCCTTACGGTTTATCAGTACACCAATGGCCGCACCCCGTCGGTGCTGTCATCAAAGACGGTGTCCTTGGAAGGGACAATCACCGTTAAAAGATACACAAGTCCACTTGAGCGGGTATATCAATTCGGAGATTATGATGGCGATGGCAAAATGGAATTGCTCACAATGACTCTTGACAGGGATATCAAGGGTAATAGCCGTAGTTCCAGATTTGCGGTTGTCAACATTATGGGTGGAACCGTTTTAAGTGATTTGACTCTTTTCGATTTTTCACGAGATGATTATGCAAGCGGAGCAATATTTTCCGTTGATCTCGACAATGATGGTCAGACTGAACTGTGCCATATTACATCATCTGGAGTCGAAACTTACAGATTTTCCAATAGTCAATTTAATCTCACAAAGACATATTTTGGTATTACTTCCGCTGATATAGCGACAGGAAAATCAATGTTTTTTACCGATTTAAATGCCGATGGGTACCTTGATATCGTCATAGCACCAGCTGTATTGGATGGGGCCATAAATCGATCTATTCCGAGATATATAGCTGAAGGAGGTTCAACACGTGCGGCTACGGTTGAAAGTTTATGGAATGTATTCAAATTTTCAGGTTCGTGTTTTGTGCGTTCTAACTTTTCGTTGCCTGTTTATAGCCGTTCCGATTACCTGTTTTGGGATGTTGATAGGGATGGATATCCAGAATTGGTGGAGCGAGGGCGTTACAATCGGAATACTAGTCGTTCTAATCGAAGTTCTAATATATCAATATACAGAAATATAAACGGAGATATCCAAATAGATCATTGTCTATCCTCTTCGGTGTTGGCAGCCAATATTATTCCATGCAATATCTCGAATTATCGTGGCACAAGCAGTTTGATTTCGATAGACGGATATGAGGTCAAAAGCTATGGATTCAGCGTAAACACTTCAAGTAATAGACTATTGACTTCTGTTGTTGACAGTTACGGGACTGTGACCGAGGACAGGTATGTTGATATGTCAAACCGGGAGATATTGAGCCTTTCCGGCACGCCATATTCAGAAGTATATGCGACAGACGAATCACGCTCATATTCTCTGGCGAATGGCTTTTCGCGGAGGGTATTTCCGTTGCACCTTCTCCGTGAATCCTCAACCATGGATCTTTCCTCGACAATGTTTGCGCATAACAGTTACATATACTACGACGCTGTTGTCAACAGTCGCGGACTTGGTTTCTGTGGCTTCGGAAAAGTCTCCGCTCTCGATATGCTGTCACAGCGGTCCAGTGAATGGATCACAACAATGGAGAAACGGGATCCTGAAAACTCGGGTGTGGTAACGGAGATGAATAGGTATCTTGGGAATGTGACGTCTTCAGCATCGCCGTTTGAAACTATTTCCTATACTTGGAATAAGGTATATGGTACTTACAGGAAGTATCATCCGCGCTTATATTCGTCATTGTCGGTAGATGATTTGACAGGGAAGAGAATCACGACAACTTATTCCTATGATGCCTTTGATTATCCTGTAAAGATTGTCATAGCTGCCGGGGATGGTTCGGGTTCGGAGACGATCGATGTCACATATTCGCATAAACGGAATCCTTCACAGTATGTTCTTGGCTTGGAGGCCTCTCGTAAGGTCACAAAAAACACAGCCGGCCAGTCTCCGTGGATTGACCGGACTGTCACATCGTATGATGGGTCTGTTTTGAGGCCATCTTCTATCACCTCATTCACCGGTGTTGATGGCGGCAAGAAAACCGGAGAGAAGAGATGGACGTATGATTCTTATGGTAATGTCTTGTCTGAAAAGTCGGCACCATATTCAAGTCCTTCTTTTGTAGGAGATACTTATGTCTATGATGACGAGGGCAGATTCATAAAATCCAAGACAGATGCGCTGGGACGTACGACCAGTTATTCTCTGCACAATTCCTATGGCCTGCCTTTGATTGTCGAGGATGCGAATGGCCGTTCAACTTACTATGAATATGACTGTTTCGGGAATGTGATTAAGAAGCGATATCCTGATCTGTCAGAAGAAACCGTGGCAACCGAGTGGGGAGGTGAGGGTCTTTATACCGTGACTAAATCAGTTACCCAACAACCGACCTCGAAAATCCATTACGATGCTGCCGGACGGGAAGTGAGGTCAGAGGTTCAACGTTTTGATGGTACTTGGCTCATCACTGACACTGAATATCGTGCTGACGGTTTGGTGGACAAGGTCTCATTGCCATTTAAAGGGGACTCGGCATCCGGATGGGCCTCTTATGGTTATGATGCATACAGGCGTCCGATTAGAATGGAAGAGGCTTCGGGAAAGGTCTCCACCTGGACATATTCGGGGCTGTCTATGACCATTGTAAGCGACGGCGTGTCTATGACAAGAACCTTTGACATGGCAGGGCGGGTGAGCGTAGTGCAGGATCCGGGAGGGCAGATCACATATATCTACCGCTCGGACGGTCAGCCAGAGCGCGTTATCGCTCCCGGGGGCGTGGCGACAAGTTTTGAATATGACGGATACGGACGAAGAACTAAAATTGTTGACCCGAGTGCGGGCACAAGAACCATAGCGTATTCCGATCAGGAGAATGGCGCGTCGGTAGTCACCGAGACTAACCCGAACGGGACAATCGCTACTTACATAGATGCGTACGGTCGCACGACGAGAATTGTGAGGCCTGGGGAATACAACACGGTCTTCACGTATTCGGAGGGTAACCTGCTGACCAGTGAAGTGTCCACTAATGGGACTGTGTCGCTTTATGCCTACGATAACTTGGACCGGCTTTCAAATGTGAGGACGATAGTGCCGGACGGGAAATGGCTGTTCAAGGAATACACCTATGGACTGGGCAGCGTCGTGAACTCCATTAAATACACAACAAGCCAAGATGGAGAAATCTGTACCGAAGTGTATTCTTATTCCAATGGTTATAATGTGCAGACGGCTCTTGCCACGGGAACTGTGGTCTGGCGTCTTACTGAAGAGAATGATCTCGGACAACCGACAGGAGCGCAGACCGGCAATGTGGAGAGAGTCTACACGTTCAATGACTATGGATCTCCTGTAGGACGTACGATGGGGACTGTGCAGGACTTTTCGTACAGCTTTGAGCCCGCCACGGGAAACTTGATGTCAAGAACGGATGTCACAAAAGATGTCTGCGAACGCTTTGGATATGACCAGATCAACCGATTGATCTCCGTGCAGTCGAACGTGCCCGGCAATTCGGTCGGTACTGCCATCACGTATGGACAGAACGGCAATATCTGCGCGAAGGAAGGGACAGGGGCTTTCTCTTATGAGAATGCCGAAAGACCATATCAATTGACCAGAATCAATCTGGAGGATGGGGTGGAGGCCCCAAGCGTGCCGCAATCCGTGTCCTACACTTGTTATAGCCGTCCATCCAGAATTGAAGAGGGTGGCGTAAGTTGCTCTTTCACCTATGACGGTGATGGAGGTCGGGCCAAGATGTTGATCGCAAACGGAGCCTCGCCGATTCTTACTAGGTATTATATTGGTGGGCAGTACGAACTTGATGATAAGGCTGATGGGACGGTCCGGAGGCTGTACCTTGGTGGAGATGCATATTCCGCTCCTATGGTGTATGTCAAGGAGGGTTCCGGCCCATGGTTGCTCTACAACATCGGTCGTGACCATCTTGGAAGTGTTACCTGCATAGCCTCGGTCGATGGGGCGCTTGTGGCTGAATATAGCTATGATCCGTGGGGAAGGTTAAGAAATCCGGAGACTCTCGAATTGTATGCAAGTGGTGAAGAGCCAGAGCTCTTCCTCGGAAGAGGTTTCACTGGCCACGAGCATCTTACCCATTTCGGACTGATCAACATGAACGCCCGTCTCTATGACCCGTTAACCGGTCGCTTCCTCAGCCCCGACCCATACGTTCAGGCTCCGGATTTCACCCAAAACTATAATCGTTACTCTTACGCTCTTAACAATCCACTGAAGTACGGGGATCCGAATGGAGAGTTTGTTATTACAACCACTACATTAATAGTAGGAGCAATATTGGCAAGTGCTGCATATGGAGGGTATAAAGCTTACACAATTGCTGATAAAGGTGGGTACAAAGGTTGGGATATGGTTTTGAGAGTTGCTGGGGGATGTGCGGTAGGTGCGGTATCTTGTGCGGCATCGATATATACAGGCGGAGCTGTGGCTGGAGCGCTTGGCACTTTAGGAGGATTCTTGGGAGGAGCGGTTGCCGGTGCTGCGGGGGGAGCCGTAGGAGGGGCCGTGTCGGGTGCTGGTATGACTGCAATTGCTGGAGGAGATGGCAATGATATATTGAAGAGCGCAGGTCTTGGCTCTTTATCGGGAGCGGCAGTGGGGGCTTTGGTTGGAGGTGTCACCAATGGATGCATTTCGCTAAAGAACAATCAGAATTTCTGGAACGGATCTCCGAAGGTCCCTGCCTCGTCAGAAGTTATCAGGCCGCCTCTAAGGGATGATGGACCTAAGATTGAACCCGCAGAACTTAAGAGTCCGGAACCTTTGGCAGACCTTCCATCATCAAGAACTCCGAATACGACACCGATGTCTAAAGGCAAAATAGGTGTTGAAATGACTATGCAACAGTTAAGAGAACAAGGTGTAAATAATGCAGTTACAGAGGTTGCCTATGATTTGAATGGAGTCAAGGGGCGATTTGATATAGGATATTATGATGTAAAAAAAGATGTGTTTAATCTTATTGAAGTTAAGACTGGCTTGAATGCGAGATATACACATAACCAAATGATAAATTATCCACAGATTATGAATCAGCGTCCGCCGATGACTTTTTATGGGGGTAAAGCGGAAATGATGATGTCAACAACAGGGTATTCTGTCGGTACACAAGTAACAAATTACAATTTTATAGTCTTTCATTATTGAGTCCACTTTAAAAAGTCGACAGCCCTTCACCAAAGCTCATTGACCATCCGCCGAAGGGCTTGGCGGATGGGAGAGAAAAAAGTTTGATG
>CAVKAQ010000090.1:0-9196 GCA_963654225.1 Butyricicoccaceae bacterium
CAGGAAGAGAACTAATCGAATCGACTGCATTTTCAAGCAATTCTGAAGGATATTTTTCACTTCGCATCTTTGTCTCCTGATTTATAAGCCTCTACGGCATTTCTGACTGAATTGTATTTTAGAAGAAGTCGCTTCGCAAGCTGATAATCATCTATACCAAGTTCTTCCTCAATCATCCGCGCTCCTCTTTCCACAAGCTTCATATTGGTCAACTGCATATCAACCATACGGTTACCTTTGACGTGACCGAGTTTTATCATTGTCGAAGTGGATATCATATTGAGAACCAGTTTCTCAGCGGTGCCTGCTTTCATTCTCGTACTCCCGGTCACGAATTCCGGCCCGACGACGACTTCAACAGGAACTTCCGAGACCTCCGCCAGCTTTGACCCCTTGTTGCAAGTTATGCAGCCGGTCAAAAGCCCTTTTTCCCTTGCAATCCTGACTGCTCCTACCACATAAGGAGTCACTCCTGAAGCGGCTACACCGACTATGACATCATCGGCTGTCGGATTGTATGACAACATATCTTCCCAACCATTTGTCTCATTGTCTTCCGCCGCCTCGACCGCGTTGCGTATAGCCTTGTCGCCTCCTGCAATAAGACCTATGAATTTGTCTTTGACACCATAAGTGGGCGGTATTTCTGACGCATCAACTACTCCGAGCCGGCCGCTCGTGCCCGCCCCGAGATAGAACACACGCCCACCGCGCTTCATTCGTTCCACGATGCCGCTTACCAACCTCTCTATCTGCGGAATTTCCGCAGCCACGGCTACAGGGACTTGCCTATCCTCATTGTTGATATCCGTAAGAATCTCACGGACAGACATTTCCTGCAAATTCTGATATATTGAAGGTTGCTCAGTTGTTCTCATATTATTACTCAACAGGCTCTCTGAAAGACAAACTAATTATTCTTGATTTCCGCAGTGATATTTGACCAGACCATCTATCGGCGAATGAGTTATGTCGAAAATTTCAACATTGTATTCCGCGGCTATTCTTTTCAGAATATCCCGGCTCGCATATCCGAAGCCCCCCACGACACCGATTTTATATTTCTTCAAATCATATTGCTTCAGGCTGCGTTCGAACATTGCCCGGAAATTAGTGTCCACCAAACGCTTGACATATTCATCTTCCGAATAGTAGGGTAAAATGAACGGCGCGAATGAACCCAGATACCTCGCCGGAGCGACACCTTTGTAAACCTCCTGCACGACAGTCAGATAGTCCACCTTGTACTTGGAGCCGAATGCAGTTGCCACGGGCTTAGGAACCAGGCCTTTGAGATAGTCTGAAACGAATTGGCGTCCGAGACTTGCAGCACCCCCCTCATCCCCGAGAATAAAGCCTCCAGAACGCACATTCTTCACGATTTTCTCACCGTCATATTCGCCGCTGTTGGAACCAGTGCCGAGGATTACTGCAATTCCAGGATTTCTTCCGAACACCGCCCTTGCAGCATCCAAAAGATCCGAAGCATACTCAATCGTAGCATCCGGGAATGCCTTTCGGAACTTCGCATCAAGTTTGAGCACTGATTGCGGAACCGCGTGTCCGTCCGCGATAAGCCCGGCAGCATAGAAATGTATCTCTGAAACCTGTTCGCCTGAAGGGTTAAGGCTAGGAATGACCTCAACCAACGACTTCTCAATGAACTCAGTATCGTCAGAAGACACATTCATTCCCGGACTTACAACGGAAAATATTTCACCGGATGAAGAAACAGAACGCCAGTCTGTCTTCGTGGCTCCGCTTTCGCATATGATTATCATAATGTCACCTGCAATATTTACCGCAACCGGGCTCTTTGTAGAAGATGTACAATTCGTGTATTTCCCTGTCATAGCCGGGATAAAAGCCCTTTGGCATTCCGAGAATTATGCGTGCACCCCTGTTCGCCAGCACCACAAGTTCACCCGTCGCAGGATCTATGCTCAGACCTTCAATCTCTCCGGGCCTGCGGAAATCGTCCATATATTTGTAATGCTTGACATCAACTGATTCAGGCAGTTCTGAGGCATCTGCGGAAGAATAAATGTCACACACATAAAGATTGTCATATTCATCCTTCTCGGCGTCGCCGTCATCACACGATATGAACATTTTTCCGTCCCTGTAAAGGATACCCTGCTGAAGTCCCGGAGCCGGATTCAATGCAACTTTCCCGACATAACTTCCGTCCGAGAGGCTATAGCAATAAAGATGCGTTCCCCGCACCCAGTCAGCCATCCAGACTCTTCCGTGAGGGGCGTCGACCGCCAGACCGCAGACCTCCACCTGACCGGAATCAGGATTCCACGGAATGGAGCGTTTCCATTTCAAGGTTGAAGCATCATACACCGCAACCTGGATATTTGTTCCGACTCCATCAACGAAGGTCTCTATACCGGCGTAAATTTCACCGTTGTAAACGTCTATGTCACCGATATGGTTCGCAGGCAGTTCCAATCCATCGAAAGGATGCTCATTTTCAAGGACAAGCGTGCCGTCTTTCCGGTACTTGTACAGGGCAGTGGAGCCGGACACGTAATAGTATCCATTGTCCACGGCAATCCCCTGACGCCCGGCCACTTCGACGACATCGATGAGATTCCAGGAATCGTCATCCGTCCTGTTGCCCGCCTGCATATTTAGGGAAAAAAGCCCGCCGCCCATAATGGGCAGCAAGGCTAACAATGTCGATAATCTTTTCACTTTATATAAAAGGTTATCATTATGAATCTATTTCTCTGGCATTGCCTCGAGAGCTGCGACAAGGAATTTCCAGCACTTATCCACAGTGTCAATCTTGACTCTCTCGTCAGGAGAATGAGGATGTTTCAACGTCGGTCCGAATGACACCATATCCCAGTTAGGATACTTGGCACCGAGAAGCGCGCATTCAAGACCTGCGTGAATTGCCATTACCTTCATATCCTTGCCGAACAGCTTGTTATACACGTCATTGAGGACTCCGATTATCGGTGATGACGGGACAGGAGCCCAGCCGGAATACTCACCTGAAGTAGAGTATTTAGCACCGGCAAGTTCAAACAGACAGCGCATACGCTCGGCAAGATCCACCTTTGCAGAATCCACTGAACTTCTCAACAGTGAAAGCACTGTAAGATGATTATTCTCTGTACGGATGACAGCCATATTGACCGAAGTCTCGACCAGCCCCGGCATTGAAGGGCTCATTCTTTCCACGCTGCTTGGGCAGGCATAGATAGCTTTTACTGCATTGAGAATAACAGAGTCCTCTATGTAAGATGCGAACTGCTCTTTCTGTTTCTCGAAGAAGCATTCTGCAGAAGGGTCAGTCTCAGCAAATTCAGCCTTTACTGTCTTGAATACTGAATCAACAACGAACTTGACATCAGCTTCTTTTGACTCAGGAACAAGCACTGATACGCAAGCCTCAAATGGGATTGCATTTCTCAAGCTGCCTCCTGTGAAGTCTGCAACCTTGACACCGAAATTCTCAAGAAGAGGAAGCAGTATTCTTGCGGCAACCTTGTTGGCGTTTGCGCGGTAAAGATTGATGTCCTGACCTGAATGTCCTCCCTGCAATCCTTTGATTGTCAATTTATAACTTACATAACCGGCAGGAGTGTCAACCGACTTGTATTCAAAATCGGCTGTAGCGTCCAAACCGCCTGCGCATCCGATGTAAAGTTCGCCTTCAGTCTCGGAATCGAGATTCATCAGCACGTCGCCTTCGAATTCGCCCGGCTTAAGGCATTCTGCGCCTGTCATACCGGTCTCCTCGTCATATGTGACAAGCACCTCTACAGGGCCGTGTTTCAATGTCTTGTCTTCAAGGACAGCGAGCGCCAGGCATACGCCGATGCCGTCGTCAGCGCCGAGTGTTGTACCTACCGCAGTAACCCAATCACCCTCAATTGTAGTCTGGATAGGGTCTTTCAGGAAATCATGTACGGTGTCGGCTGTCTTCTGCGGCACCATATCCATATGAGCCTGAAGTATTACGCCCCGCCTGTTTTCATAACCCGGAGTTGCCGGAACCTTGAATATTATATTGCCTGTTTCATCCCTGCGGACTGAGACATCGTGCTTTTTGCCCCAGTCAAGAAGAAACTGCTGTGCTTTCTCTTCGTGCTTTGATGGACGCGGAACCTGCGAGAGGTCATAAAAGTTGGTCCATACGCTTTTTGGTTCAAGATCTTTGATAGTCATAACCTTATGGATTTAAATTATTTACTTAACGGAAACGTGCTTTCGACACCAAGCTGATAGACTGCCATCCTGCTCTGCAGAAGGACATTGACGCCGTCAGTCAACTTCACTGTGCACACGGCCGGAACGCGGTAATGCGCCACGGCTCCTTTGCTTTTCACAGATTTGTCTGCCGGGACTGCGACCTGCTGCTTTACAAACTCAAGCAGATATGGCTTGCCTGACAGGTCATCCGCAGGAACGAGCCCTTTGGAATCCGAAAGCCTGAATGCCACATACAGCTGAGATTCATTGTCATTTGTCGGGACAACATCGTAATTCATTTTCTGTGATGAATATTCGCTGTAGCCTATGAACATTGACATATACTCGCTCTCAAGCTTTGAAATCTCGTTGATAGCTGAGGTCATAGCCTCGCCGCTGAATGTAGCGTCAGTGTCGCCTGTCACAATCTGAACTCTCTTCTTGCGCAGATTGAAAATCATCTCCGCAGCCTCCTTTGCCTTGGCGTCCAGCGATTTCTGCACAACCATTTCCTGCTGGATAGCCACCTTGTTGTAAGACGACTCGCTTTTCACGTTGCGGTACAGCGTAGCAGATTCAGATGTCAGCGCTGATGTCAGTCCCTTGTCTGAGAAATCCCCTTTAGCTGCAACCGGAAAGCGCCATTTCGTGTCGGAAGACGCTGCAAATGACACTGAGACCAACCCCTGCGAGGTCATAGAAAGGAACGTCGGCACACCTGCACCGGGAGCGACAGTATATCTTGTCGCCAAATCAGCTTCTACAAGCGGACTCATATCCACCGACACAACTGAATAAGCGGTCGCATCGCTTTGTCTTGCCTCTATTCCGAGATACTTCTGTGCGTATTTCGCATAAGGGCCGGCGTGGAAAGTCTCTTTCTGAGCCTCGACCTGAAGCCTTACAGATGTCTGCGGCAGTGAATATACGAGTGCGCCTTCCGGATCGACGCCGGATGCGCTATTTTGAGCTGATGCTGATCCGCCTTCAAGGAGCATCAGCCCCGGCAGCATCGAAAGCAGCAATATTCTGTGTTTCATATAAAAGTCCTCCTGTGTGTAACTTATGTATATGTTAATTTAATTCTCTATTCCCCATCGTATCTACCGCTCCTGTAGTTTGATTGGGGACCATATTCCCCAAACCCCTTTGGTCGCATCGCTCCGAAAGCCAGTGCAAATTTCCGCATCATCGGAGCAGTTCAAAGTCTTTACGCAATTACTTTTTCCAGCGTTTGTGTGTCCAGAGATAATTGTCCGGCTGCGCCTTTATGTCCTCCTCAAGCTTCGCATAGAACTTACTCATTATCTCATCTGGAGAAAGCGCGGACGCGTCTTCGCATATTTCCTCAAACGACATCTTGTAACCGTAGCCCTCTTTCTTGCGGAATGCCATATAAACGACAGCGAAGCCGAACTTGTGCGCCAACTCCGCGCCACCTGCCATTGTAAGCGTCGGCTGATTCATAAAATTGCCTACCTCGTGTGCAGCGGCATATTTGTACGGGCATTGGTCTGTCGGGAAAATGTATAATCTATGCTCGTTCTTATGCTGAATGACGAAGCGCATAATCTTCTTCGACTCGACATAGCAGACCCCGTGATGCTCCGGAGGCACAGGCGCACACCTGTTAGCACCCAGTACGTCACCCCAGAAACGGCTTTTCAGTTCTTTGTAAACAACTGAAACATCCTGAATTTTGAAACTTACTTCGTCCGGCTCATAGACATAATCCACAATACCGCCGGTCAGTTCCCAGTTGCCGAGATGCGAATTCATTATGAGCACGCTGGGACGCTCCCTGAACAGGCGGTCGAGCATCTGAGCATTCTCCATTTCACATATATGCGACTCGTGGAGTCGGCGTTTGTTCACTCCTCCGGCAAAGAAAAAAGTCTCGGCCACAATGTCGCCGAAATGACGGTAGAACTTCTTGGCTATCTGCACCAGTTCGCCATATTTCTTCTCAGGAAATGAACGTGCAAGATTTATCATTAGTACATCGCGTCTATAGTGCAGAGGCACTGCAACAATCCACGCGATACACCTTCCGACGAAATAGTGGAACTTCAGAGGAAGCAGCGCGAACAGCCTCATCAAGTGCACCATTATTTTTGAGTCAAGTCTCATAACACTCTATTTAGACATCTCACAAATATATAAAAAATATGTAAATTTGGCATAACTAAACGACTGATTATGCAGGCAATCATATTGGCGGCCGGAATGGGCAAAAGATTGGGTGAACTTACCAGGGACAACACCAAATGTATGGTGGAAGTCAATGGCGAGAAACTGATTGACAGGTATATTGAATTTCTTTCCGGCAGAGGGTTGTCACGGCTGATTATCGTCACAGGCTATAAAGGTAAGGAACTGAAGGAATATATCGGCAACCGATACGCATCCAGACTGCCTATCGAGTACATCGACAATCCGGTTTACGACAAGACCAACAACATCTACTCGCTGTCTCTTGCGAAAGATGCACTCTGCGAGGACGAAACGATCCTGCTTGAGTCTGACCTGATATTCGAAAAAGGAATGTTGGATTTGCTGATTGACTGCCCTGAGCAGGACATCGCCCTTGTAGCCAAATATGAATCGTGGATGGACGGCACTATGGTGCGCATTGACGATGACAGAAACATCGTGAACTTCATTCCTAAGGCGGATTTCAGGCAGGAAGATGCAGACACGTACTACAAGACCGTAAACATATACAAATTCAGCAAAGAGTTCTGCAGAAACAAATATGTTCCATTTCTTGACGCATACAGCAAAGTTATGGGAAACAACGAGTACTACGAGCAGGTTCTGCGAGTGCTCACGCTGATAAGCGACACGAGCCTGAAGGCCCTTCCTGCAGATGGATTCAAGTGGTATGAAATAGATGATATTCAAGACCTTGACATTGCTTCAACAATATTTTCTGACGGCACCGTCAAATACAATGAATACCGCAAACGTTACGGCGGTTTCTGGCGCTTCCCGCAGATGATGGACTTCAGATACCAGGTAAATCCGTTTTTCCCGACAGCCAGAATGAAGGCCGAGCTGAGGGCGAATATGGATGACCTGATGACAAGATACCCATCCGGGATGCTTGTAAACTCACTTCTTGCAGGAAAATACTTCGGCATAAATCAAGACTACATTACCGTAGGCAATGGAGCTTCAGAGCTTATCAAGATTACCCTGGAGATGTATGCAAACGAGAAATTCGGCATCATCTTCCCGACGTTTGACGAGTACCCGAATAGGATACAGGCGGAAAATATCGTTCCGTTCGTATGCGAAACTCCTGATTTTCAATATACTGTCGATGACCTGATGACGTTCTACGACGGAAAGGACATCACATTCCTGATACTGGTAAATCCCGCTAATCCGTCCGGCACATACATCCGGAAACAAGACCTTCTGCGACTTGTAGAATGGTGCAAGTCAAAGTCAATCAAGATATTGGCAGATGAAAGTTTTGTCGATTTCGCGGACGAAGAATGTGGCAGCATACTTTCCAATGACATTCTCGAGTCTTATAAGGGACTCTACGTTCTCAGAAGCATTTCTAAATCATACGGGGTGCCAGGATTGAGGCTTGGAGTTCTCGCATCATCCGACACCGATTTCATAATCAGAGTCAAGAAAGAGACAAGTATTTGGAACATAAACTCTTTCGCAGAATTCTATATGCAGATTTTCGGCAAATACGAGAAGGATTATGCGGTCGCGTGCCATAAATTCAAAGCCGAACGCGAGTGTTTCTTCAAAGAGTTGCAGACAATCCCCTACATCAGGCCAATTCCGTCGCAGGCAAGTTATATCCTTTGCGAGGTGACATCAGGCCTAACATCATCGGAACTGACTGAGAAACTTATTGAGAATGACGTACTTGTCAGCGACTGCAGCCTCAAAAGATATATGTCAGGCAAGCAATATGTCCGGATTTCCGTCCGCAGCCGTGAAGACAACGCCAGGTTGGTGGAGATTCTCAGAGGCATCATTCAGGCGAAATAATCCATCTTACCGAAGCCGCAGACACCAGGACAGAATATCCTGAGTTTTCTTGGCGAGGAATGCCTCAAATCTTCCGTGAGGAAGGACAAATCCGTCAATATCGAACTCTTTGTCTGGGAAATCTCGTTTCATATTAGCTTGAGAAACAGCGCAATAGTTCTTAATAAGCAGACTAGAAACAAGCCTCGGCACTCCGTGTTTCTCCAAGATTTTTCTGCGCAACGGCAAACCGGCCTTGATGAAGTCAACTCTTGTGGAGAATTTCATCGACTCATTCTCTGACCAGCGATACACGAAGAGAGGACATTCATACATATAGTAATTGACAGATTGGCCGACTCTTACAATATAATACAGGTCTGTGGAAGGGCCTGAGAGATGGTCGAACCCGCCGGTTCTCATAAAAGACTCTTTTTTGAATGTCACCCCGGTAGGCAGAAAATTTCTGCAGAAAGGCTCCCAATCAGACAACGGCTTCCAGATTTTGTACCGCCGCATATCAAGCGCTCTCTTAGGCTGCACAGGCTTCGCTTCTCCCCTATCCTCGTGCCACTTGACAGGGCGGGCGCAGATGATGTCCGCATCCTCAAATTCCCAGGTCAATTGATTCATTCGTTCAAGATAATCCGGAAAGAGAAAGTCGTCATCGTGGAGAAGCACGACGTATTCGCTGTCGGCCAAAGATACCGCGCGGTTGAAATTGCCGACCAATCCGAGATTACTTGAATTTTTATAATAAATTATCCTACTGTCATCTTCCAACGACATCAGATATTTTTCGATTGGAGTGCCGCTTTCAGGGTTATCCTCCACTATTATGACATGATAAAATCTGTCTCGACCATAAGTCTGTGACAACGCGGAACTAACAGCCTCCCTAAGGGTGTCTAACCTCTTGTACGTAGGAATCACAATCGAAAATTTCGCTTCACGGTGAAAGTATTCCGAACGCTTCATCAATACG
>CAVKAQ010000091.1:0-9151 GCA_963654225.1 Butyricicoccaceae bacterium
TAGAAAAACCACATCTATGAGTAAACCAATCGTAGTAATTTCTATGCTTGGAGTTCTTGTATTGCCTTTTGCGGGTTTGTTGCAATTGATTAGCAGAATTGCTTATTATTTTGATGCATTCACTATTGCAGCATATCCGATAGTCTATAGGAATATAAGGAATAAATTAGTTAGATATTCTTTGATAATTTTGTTTTTGCTGATTGATGTTTATATGTGGTTCGACAAATGTAAGAATCCGGTATGGGGAGGCAAGTTCATGGAATATCACTCATTATTTGGGCTTTTATAGGTCTGTTGATTTAGAAGGATGAAACATATAGCCGTTTTAAGTACCATGTATTATCCGGATATGGGCGCTCCATCAGCAGTGGTAGATAAATATGTTCGGTACTTGAGAGAGAACAACAAGGTTACAATAATAACGAAAACATATAAAGATCCAAATTCTTTTGCCTTAAGGGATGACGTTCGCTATATTACGGGGGGCAGACATCGTCTAATTCTTTGGTGCGAAAAGAATATCCGAAGTAGGAAATTGATTGTGTTGCAGAAATTAATCCTCAAGACGATAGATGCATATAAGTTGTTAGCTACTCAGTTTATGAACCCAACGGCAAATTCATGGGAGAATGTCGCTTATTACAATCAACTGGAGATGCTTCATAGGGCGGATAAAATAGATTGTATTATTAGTGTCTCTAATACGGCGTTTTGTCAGTTTGCTGCACAGAAATTTAAAAAGAAGTATCCCGATATCAGGTGGATAACTTTTATAACTGATCCTTTTGCAGAAAACGATATTTATTATAGATATAAATTGTTTAAGAAGTGGTGGAGGCAGAAGAATCTGGCTTCAGAAAAATCTTTTTATATGGATGCTGACCACAACTTTATGACACCAGAAATGTTTAAATTTGCCAAAGGTACATTAAAGATACCTCTCAATAAAACATCTTGTTTACATTTCGCATTAGATAATCGTTATGCTGCTTTGAAGAATAATAGGCTTGTAGATAGTAACGAAATACGTTTGATTTATGCCGGAGCTGTTTATCAAGATGTTCGTAATCCGGAATATATGCTGAGATTAATATCCTCTATACCCGAACTTAAACTGGATATGTATATTAATGCAGGTGAGTGCGAAAATGTATTGGCTCTTTATGTAAAGAACAATATTACACGTCAAGGATATGTTCCTAAAGACAAGTATGATAAGATGATTTGTTGTGAATATGATATTCTAGTAAATATTGGAAATATAAGTACGTTGCAGGCTCCAAGTAAAACAATTGATCTTTTATCAACCGGAAAGCCGATATTGAATTTCTATTTTGTGAAAGATTCTCAGTATGAAATGATTGAGAGATATCCACTAGGATTGAATATCCAAGACGGAGAAGAACATGTAAATGATAAAGTCCGTGAATTCTGTGTAAAAATGAAAGGGAAGCGTATGGCTTTCGAGGAGGTTGAAAGGCTTTATCCGGAGAATAATCTTGAAAGACAAATTGTTTTATTGAAGAACGCAATCGAAAAATAAGGATGATAGCAATATTGATGTCAGCATACAATGGTTCAACTTACCTCACAGAACAACTAGATTCAATCTTGAAGCAAACTGTGAATACGTGGCGCTTGTATGTTCGAGATGATGGTTCGAAAGATTCGACTTTGAGAATCTTAACAGAATATGAGAAGAATTATCCGGAAAAAGTAAGCGTGGTAAATGACATACGAAAAAATTTGGGCGCTGGTGAGTCATTTATGCATTTGCTTGATGTGGTTGACGCTGATTACTATATGTTTTGTGACCAAGATGACGTTTGGATGCCTGATAAGATAGAGCGAACATTTTCAAAATTACAGGTTCTTGAGAGGGAATATGGTAAAAGTAGAGGAATCGGTGTCTTTACAGATCTTACAGTGGTTGATTCTAAGTTGAACGTAATGGCCTCTTCTTTATGGAAAGCAGATGACCGTCATCCGGAATATGTTAAGAGTTTTTATAAACAATGGACTAACCGACATGCATCATATGGATGCACACAAATGTTCAATAGAGCGGCAAAGTCTCTAGTCTTACCATACAGGCAGTTTGAAGGGGTGATGGGGGCTCATGATAATTGGGTGGAATATATTCTTATCAAACGAGGAGTATACGATTATTTGGACGAGCCTACTATTTTGTATCGTCAGCACAGGACAAATGTAGTTGGTGTGAATTTTAATCATGGCTATAAAGAAGATGTTCAAGCCGTATTGAAGAGGCCTAAATCAATCTTTGGGAAACTAAAGAAAGAGTATAAAAGAATGAAATGTATGCCTTTCTATGTTTCACCAACGATAGTCTTATGGTTCAGAATTTATCAGAGTATAGGTGCTTTGTTAAGAAGATAAGGGGCATTAAAAAGTTACATAACATTACGAATGAAAAATATTGCTGTAATATTTGCAGGAGGTTCAGGTACTCGTATGAATACGGTATCACGACCAAAGCAGTTCCTTGAGTTAAAGGGGAAGCCTGTTATCATATATACACTTGAATTGTTTGATAATCATCCTCAGATTGAAGGGATTGTCGTTGTCTGTATAGAGCAGTGGATACCATTTCTGGAAAAACAACTTAATAAGTTTGAGATAAATAAGGTCGTCCGTATTGTCCCCGGTGGTGATACTTGTCAGAAGTCAATCTATAATGGCCTAGTTGCAGCTGCAGTTCTATATGGGGAAGAATGTAATGTCTTAATACATGATGGAGTAAGACCACTTATCACCGAGCATACAATATCTGATTGTGTGAAAACGGTGGAGGAGAAGGGCAATTGTGTCACTTGTATTCCTGCTACAGAGACCTTTGTGGTGAAACAGGAAGATGGTAGTTTAGAAATTCCTGCGCGTGATAATTCTTTGATTGCGCGAGCACCACAATGCTTTAGATTGAAAGATATTCTAGATGCTCATCATCAGGCGCAAAAAGAAGGAGTATTCAATTTTATTGACTCTTGTACGATGATGAGTCATTATGGTCATCGTATGAATACAATCATTGGTCCAATGGAAAATATTAAAATTACAACGCCTACAGATTTCTTTATTTTTCGTGCAATGGTAGAAGTTCATGAGAATCAGCAGATTTTTGGGTTTTAACGCTTTTGACATATACTCAGATGGACCAGTTTCAGAAATTTAGAGAATACGAATTGTCTCAAGGGGTGACTGTGCGTCAGTTGCAAATGAAGCTATTGGAGATATTTCTCTATTTCAAGAAAATATGTGAGGAAAATAATCTTACATATTGGTGTGGCGGTGGAACTATGCTAGGGGCAGTTCGTCACAAAGGATTCATTCCGTGGGATGACGATATGGATGTTTTTATGCCAAGGAAAGACTATGAAATCCTCTATGAGAAATGGGGTCAAGTAGCGGATACAAATCATTATATGTTAGTTCGATCTGATGAAAAACACAACTATCATCATACAGCGATGAATTTGGTGGACATACAATCCACTTATATAAATCGTCATAATGAAAACGAAGACATATATCACGGTTGTTATATTGATATCATTCCATTTGATGGCTGTCCGAATTCGAGAATAGGACGGGCTATGCAGGTGTATCATTCAATTATGTATTCGGTCTTTAATTGTCAGCGATTGCCTGATAACCAAGGAAAACTTCTGAGGTATCCTGTAATGTTGTTATTAGGGTTAATTAGGAGTCCTGGTCGAAGATACAGAATATGGAAATATCATCAAGATAAGATGACCAAGTATGATTTCTACACTTCCAAATATGTGAAAGAAACAATATCCTCATTTAAAGGTTTGTTCCGCCTTTATGACCGGGGCGTTTTTGATACAACTGATGCGGAGTTCGAGGGCATAAAAATTAAGATACCAGCCGGATACGACTACTATATGAAACAAATTTACGGCGATTATATGGCTATGCCCAAGAATTTGAATCTAGATATGGCCAGCCGCTATGGAGTAATCAAGTATATAAACCTTAATGAGCCATATACTAAATTTAGGGGGAGGTATTATTTAGTGCCTGGATGTGAATGATTTAGGTTTTGCAAGTAGAATGAAAGTATTTCTGAAAAGAGGCCTTACGTAAACAATAGGATAAAGGATGAATATAGTAGAAAAACAGGATATTGAAGAATTTGCACATACATTTGGCTTATCAAACGAGATAAAAGGATCCACATTCTTGATAACCGGTGCAACTGGACTCATTGGCTCCGCTTTGGTTCATTGCTTAGTAGCCTTAAATAAGGGATTTAGAATCATAGCTCCAGTAAGGAATGCTAATAAAGCTTTGGCCATGTTTGATGAATCAGAAAGGAAATATGTTACTTTTATAGAATGTGATTTATTAACATATGATTATAACCAATTGGGCAGGGTGGATTATGTTATACATTGTGCTGCTCCTACTTCCAGTAAATTTTTTGTTGAAAACCCGGTTGATACTACGGAGATTATTATTGAGGGAACTAAGGTTCTATTGAATTATGCACGAGTTCATAAAGTTAAAAGTTTCGTATATCTATCGTCATTAGAAGTGTACGGAACTATATTAGATGACACAAAAATCATTTCAGAAGAAGTGCAGGGATACATAGATCCCATGTCTGTCAGGAGCAGTTACCCTATGGCTAAAAGAGCCGCTGAAAATTTATGCTGCTTGTACGCGAAACAATACGGAATTCCTGTTAGGGTCGCTCGTTTGACGCAAACTACAGGTGCAGGACTTGCTCAAAAGGATAGTAGAGTAATAGCCCAGTTTGCCCGATTGACGGCACTTGGACAAGACATTGTTTTACATACCACCGGTGAAGCGGCCCGCCCTTATTGTTACACTACAGATGCTGTGTCAGCAATTCTCTATATTCTTTTAAGGGGACGAGCTGGAGAGTCGTATAATGTGGCCAATGAGGAAACATATTTATCGGTAAGAGCTATGGCCGAGTTTTTACGTGATAATTTTAATCCTTCTATCAATGTTAGGATAGAACCACAGGATAACATGGGCTATGCTCCTTTGACTAAATTAAAGTTATCTTCTCAAAAGCTCATGGCGTTGGGTTGGAGGCCCAAGTATGGACTGAGACGTATTTTTGAGAATTTAATCAATGTGATTAAAGGAGAGCAGTCATCTTGATGTCTTAGTATGTGAACGGAAGAAATCTCTGATGGAAAAGTTAGTTAAACGAGTTTTTGATTTGTTGTTGGCCTTGGCGTTATTTATTCCGGCAACTTTTGTGCTTTTATGCGGAATCATTATAGTGATTCTCGCGTCACCCGGTTCATCGCCAATATTTAAGCAGACGCGTGTGGGGTATAAGAAGAAGCTGTTTACCCTTTATAAGCTTCGCTCTATGACAAACGAGTGTGATGAGAACGGAGAACTCTTACCGGAAGAAGTGCGTCTTAAGAAGTGGGGGAAGATTATTAGAAAGGCAAACATAGATGAGCTATTTCAGATTTGTAATATACTTAAAGGAGAGATGTCATTCATCGGACCTCGTCCAATCTTGGAAAAAGAGATGCATGTGATGACAGCGGCCGAACAAATTGAGCGTCAGTCAATGCGCCCCGGCATTACCGGATGGGAGGCTGTTCACGAGGGAGAATCAGAAAATCGCCGTCAGATGGCCGAATTTGATTTGTATTATGTCCGCAACTGGAGTATGAAACTTGATTGGTTGGTGTTTTACAAGACAATTGCCATCGTGTTAGGTTTTCAACGGCCAGATGATAGCATAAGGGCTCCAAAGATGACAGATGATCAGATGATTGATAAAACCGAATAGACTGATATGGAAATAGGTTCTTTTCTTGAACTTCAGTTGCCTAAAGGACGAGAATATTATAATCAGCAAAATAATATCGCCCGATTGAATACCGGGCGTATGGCGATTTGGCATGCGTTCCGCGTAATTGGATGTAAACGAATCTGGATCCCCATCTATCAATGCGATTCAATTCGAGCGACATTGATAAACAAAGGAGTGGATGTATGCTTTTATCATCAGGATAAAGATTTTAATCCTATCGATATAGATGCCTCAGATACTGATGCCGTATTACTTGTAAATTACTATGGCATAATGTCAAACTCCCGAATGGTCGAATTGGCAGAGCCCTATAAGCATGCCATTATTGATTGTGCCCAGGCCTTTTTCTGCCCTCCAGTAGATGGTGCAATGACGGTCTATTCTTGTCGTAAATTTGTTGGTGTCCCAGATGGTGCCTATGTCATAGGAAGGAATGCTCACTTTTTGGTAGACGAATATTTTCAATGCTATAGTTCGGACACGGCAACATATCTTCTGAAACGTATTGAATACGGCTGTGAAGGCAAAGGTTATGAATCCCGAAAGTTGAATGAGTGTCGGATTGATGCCGAAGATTGTATGCGGATGTCCAAATTGACACGGGCATTGATGGATGCTGAGGACTACGCATACAACAAGCGAAAACGGGCAGAAAATTTCGCATATCTTCATCAAAATCTGCACAACATTAACAGAATTGATCCAACTCGCTATATGGATGATGAGACTGTGCCGATGGTCTATCCACTAGTCGTGGAAGATGATGGATTGATTCAAAAATTAATTACAGCGAAACACTTTCAAGGGCATTGGTGGAGTTACATATGCGGAGAACAACCGGAGTATCTTTTTGAGCATTGGCTAAGTCGTTATGTAGTTCCTATAACCATTGATCAGCGTTATGGCAAGGTCGAAATGGACTATTTAATTAATATAATCAAAGATCGAATAGAATCTAACTATGAATAATCGTTACAATGACCATTTGGTCATCATTTTTGCGCTAGAGCACTATAACCCGCTAAATATGATTCGTGCGATGGGCGAAAATGGGGTTTATCCGGTGTATATCTCAGTAAAGAGGAGATATGAAGTCGCGACAAAGAGCAAATATATCTCTAAATTGTATCGGGTGGCATCAGTGGAAGATGGGTATGAATTGTTGATGAGAGAGTATTCTGATGATGTTGATAAGACCGGGAAGAAACCATACATCTTATTTTCAGATGACAAGTCCGTGGGCTATTTCGATTTGCGCTATGACGAGTGGAAGGACAAGTTCATAACTTATAATGCCGGTCGTATCGGCCGGATTAACGAGTTTATGGATAAGTATGAAATCCAGCAATGCGCAAAACGGCACGGATTCAAAGTCCTTGACTCTTATGTGATTGGCAAAGACGATAAATTGCCGGAAAATCTTTGGTACCCTATCATTACAAAGGATATATCCCCTAATTCCGGTAGCTGGAAAGGTGATGTGTATATCTGCCAGAATGAGAAAGAATTGAGAGAGGCAATTGCAAAGATTGAAAGTCCACAGATTATGATTCAGCATTTTGTTGACAAACAGAATGAGATGGCACTTGAAGGCTATACCATCAATCACGGTACGGAAATGCAGATTATCACCGAGATGAAATGGAAGTATCTCATTCGGGGATACTACAGTCCATACCACGATGTGAAAATGTTTGAGGATAAGGAGATGGAAGCCAAACTTCTGTCTATGTTCATTGAAATAGGCTTCGAGGGCGTATTTGAGGTGGAGTTCCTCATAGACAAGGATGGCACATACTATTTTATGGAGACCAATTTTCGCGCTTCCGCCTGGAATCCAACTTGCAAATTTGCCGGTATGCCATTGCCGTATCTCTGGATTAAAGGAATGGAAAATGGCTGTATAGACCCTTCTGATAGAAAATCTTTTGAGCCATTCACTTCAATGAGTGAAGTGATAGACTATGGCAAACGAGTGGAAGGCGGAATTTGCTCTCTTGCAAAATGGCTCCGTGATTTCAAAGATGCCAAGTGTGTCTATATCTATGATAAAGAGGATCGTGGCCCTTGGGATGAGGTAATCAAGAATTGGGATAATTTTAAATAAAATGGAAAAACTTTTATTTACAGGAGGCACAGGCTTCCTTGGACGTAATATCAAACCGATTCTGGATAAAAAATATGAGGTGACCACTATTGGTATAATGGATAATGATATGATTAAGTCCGACTTTGTGTCGGGTATTCCCCAGTTGCCGGAGCGTTACGACATTGTGCTTCATGCAGCCGGTAAGGCACACGTTTACCCGAAAACTGAAGCGGAACGTCAGGCGTTTTATGATGTCAATTATTCAGGCACTTTTAATCTCTGTAAGGCTTTGGAAAAAGCCGGCGTTCCAAGAGCACTGGTTTTTATTTCGACGCTAAATGTGTATGGCTCACAACCAGGGAATATGGATACAGAGGATAGCCGCCCGTTGATAGGAGATTCTCCCTATTCTGATAGCAAAATCAAGGCGGAAGAGTTTTTGACAAAGTGGTGCAAGGCGAATAATGTCGTATTGGGAATTTTGCGACCCTCTCTTCTGGCTGGGAAAGGCGCTCCCGGTAACCTTGGAGCAATGATACGTGGCATAAAAACTGGGAAGTATTGTAGTGTTGCAGGAGGTAAAGCAAGGAAAAGTGTGCTGATGGTGGATGATATCGCTAATCTGGTACCACTAGTGGTCGAGAAAGGTGGTGTGTATAATGTGTGTGATGACCATAATCCCTCATTTAACGAGCTGGAGACCACTATTTCCAAACAGTTAGGGAAGAGGAAACCTATCAATATTCCATACTGGATGGCCAAGTGCCTGGCATTGGTGGGGGATGTGTTCGGTTTCTTTCCAATCAATTCAGCCCGTTTGGAAAAAATTGTGACTTCTGATACTTGGAGCAACGAGAAGGCCAAGCGTGAGCTGGGATGGAAGCCGATGGATGTCCTTGAAAATTATAAAATCTGATTTGGATGACTATGAAATACTTACTAGTGGTAGCCCACCCTGACGATGAGGTTCTTGGGGCAGGAGCGTCAATTTGGAAATGGTCGCAACACGCAAGGGATTCTGTGGATGTGGCGATAATGTGTACAGAGGCTAAGGCCCGTGCCTTCCGTCCTTCTGACTCGGAGCTAGAAGGGGATACAGATGCCGCCGTATCGTTTATCGGTGTTAAGAAAAAGTACGAGGCTACATTCCCTAACATTGAGATGAATACCGTTCCTCATCTGAAGCTGGTGCAGTTCATCGAGAG
>CAVKAQ010000092.1:0-8948 GCA_963654225.1 Butyricicoccaceae bacterium
ACAATTCTCTGGATACCATTCAATACTTATACGAGATTTTATAATATTGTGAACGGTTTGGGCTCTGTTTTCTTCCGTGCAATTACAATAGTAACGCCCTAATGCTCCAGCGTATAAATCAGCAAATTGAAGCAAGACCTCACCTTTAGTGTCCTCTGCCAATTTAAATGTGTTGTTTGAGAATAGAGTTGGTTCAATCCCTCCCTTTTCAGCCAAATATCTTTCTAACGATTCATTGAACTCTTTTGATCCAGTCTCGTCAGCAATAACGTGAAATTCTTGAAAATTATTCAGAAAAGATTTCGAAAGTAGTCGTTGAAAATATTTAATGAATACCGGCTTAAAGGATAGCCCAGATGTTTTGGAAATTTTTGCTTTGTCAACAATCAACGCCACGACATGATGTCTTAACTCATTCAGTTTTGTGAAGGAATCCACATATTTAGCAAACCCCGACTTGTCATTTCCAATATGAGCGGATTTTATAAAGGTGTTTTGAAAATTGTCTTTCAGTATTGTTTGATGAATCGTTCTGGCTTTGTCAAGTTCTGCATTAGGAATGATAACAGCTGCGTAGATAAAGTATTGTTGAACCCCTGATTTAGTTACATCTAAATTAGGAGTTCCATTTTCATCAATAAAGATATGTGCGATACCTTGAGAAATCATATAAACAATAGCATCTTGTCGATAATTTTATTCGCGATTTTACCACTTGACTTAAGAAATATGTCTATATCAAATGCGTGACCTTTATCTTCTTGTAGTTCTTTCCTGAGATGCCGAGAAGGGACATTGTGTCATCCTTGATGATGAGTTCACCTTTCTGGAGGGAGGCGATTTCCGCCTTGAGGTCGTTGAAGTCTTTGCCTGTCACGCCGAAGATGTCTTTTATGACTGAGTCGTTGATGCTCTGCTGTTTCATTATGAGCGGGTACTGGGCGTTGGCATAGAAGTCGAAATGCTTGCTCTTGAAGCTGTCCATATTCTGTGTGGCGAGAATTATGCTGAGACCTTTGTTTCTGCCTACGGCAATCAGATTCCGGAGAGGCTGATTGTCGAAGTCGAGCATATAGTGGGCTTCGTCGATGATGGTGAAGTGGCGTATCTGGACGCATTCGTCATTGACGGCCTGTTTTTCCAGTTTCTCGTAGATGTTGTTCAGCTTGGAGATGACGAAATAGACGATTGCCTTTGCGATGACGCCGTCCTTCGGGAAGCTGTCCATCTTGACTATGTAACAGCTATTTACGAGGTCAACTTTGTCCTCTATCTCGAACAGGTTGTTCCGTACCAGTTGTTTGAGTACGGAGGAAACGCTGTCGTCCTTGTCCGGGTTGACCATCTTGCTCCGATACTGGTTCAGCATATCGGAGAAGGTGATGGGGCGGCCATCGGTTTTCTTGTATGCGTCAACAATGGCCTCGCTGAGACGGTTGCTCATATTGGCGCTTATGCTCGCCTTGTCTATCGCGCAAAGGGCATTCGCCATCTCCGTCGAGTAGAGGTTGATTTCATTGATCGGGCGGCCGCTGAAATCCTTGAACGGCGTGAAAGGAAGCGGCGCTTTCACCGGGTCAAGGATGCTTGACCTGTCAACTTCGAAGTGCTGAAGCCAGTGGTTGTTGGCGGGGTCGGAGAACTCCCCCTTGTAGTCAAACAGTAGGAAATTGACGGGATAGGGGCTTTCGACGGACAGGCTGCGGAACTGTTCGATGATGACAGCGAGCAGATTCGTCTTGCCTGAGCCGGTGGTGCCGGCGATGATGACCTGGGCATTGCTCACGGAACGTCCGTTGATGTTCAGCTTGGCTTCGATGCCGTCGCCGTATTCCCCGATTGTCAGGTCAAGCATAGGGATGCCTGATGAAGCGCATTTCCTGTCGCTTTCTGCATAGAGGAACGCATTGAGGTTGTCGTCGCTCATCAGATACCTGAGTCCTCTGTGCATTTCGGCGGCTACAATTTTTGAGACGGTCGTCGCATCTTTCAGATCGAGTCCCAAGTCCTTGTATCTCAACTTGATGAAAGCCGAGAACAGAGGCTTCAGGTCACTTGCCGTGAAGAATGTCGGGACGAGTCTCTGGCTGTTTTTCGAGAGCGGTTCGCGCTCGACCTCGTCAGCCTTCCGGGCTTCCGGAAGATTCAGCCCCACCAGAAGGCAAATCCTCATCACCTTGTTCAAGGGGAAAAGGTAAGGATTGCATCCGTCAATCTGCTTTGTCAGATTGAATTTCGACTCCAACAGATTCTTCAACGGCGTTATATCGTCAATTATGCCTTCAGCCTGACGAAGGTTGTCTAATACAATGTCCATAATCTAATTGTCCAATTGGATTCCAAAATATCCGGATTCTACGGAGGTTGACTGCCTTTCGACATCGCGCTTCAACGTGTAGGACTTCGCGATGAAAGGTTCAAGCTTTATGTAGTCGCTGTCCTTGCGTATCTCCGAGGTAGTGCACAGAAGAATAGTCTGTTCCGCCAAGTCGGGGAAGTACAGTTCCATCAGGGCGTCCCGGCTCTCTTCGTCCAGAACTCCCATCACCGTGTCAATCATCACAGGAGGGTTGTAGTCGCCGAGGTTGCGGAGAACTTTCAGGAGGACCTGAATGAAAATCTGTTTGGATGCGGCGTTGAGCTGGTTCAGGGATATCTGATTGCCCGCCTTGTGGTACAGCTTTATGGAGAAATGGTCCATCCTGTCAGACAGTTCCACCCGGGATATGCAGTCCTTGTAGGAAATCAACAGCTCGTTGAGCTGTTCTTTCATCTCTGTCTCGATCTTTTCTTTCTTGCGTTTGAGAAGGCTGTCCGCCACTTCCTCAAAGAAGGATTTCAGTTTGACCAGAGTGTCATATTTTACATCCGGCTCCTGCTGCACCTGAATGTCATATCGGTGAATCTGCTTGTCCAGTTTCGCGATCTCCGCCTTGAGGTCATCGGCCTCCTGTTTGCAGGACTCCAGCTTGCGCTGCGACTCCTCATAATCTTTTATCAGTTCAGCATTGCCTCCGCTCTGCTGCCTGAGGAGAGTGTCGCGCTGCATCTTCTGGTCGTGCAGGGTGGCGATGCGGGTGTCGATGTCGTGTTTGAGTTCATCCAGCTGAAGAAACCTGTTGAATGCGCTGCCGGTCATAATGCGCTTTATCGCGGAGAGCTCGGCATCGTCGATGAAGGAGTATTTGTCAAGCTTGCCGGAAGGCTGCTGCCGCTCGTAGATGTCATCGATGATTTCTTTGCCGTCAACCTGTTCGGGACAGAGGCACTTGCGTTTCAGATAGGAGAGAATCTTGTCGGTGATGTCCCTGATCTGATCCAATGACAGAGAATCGCTCATCATCTTCTTCAATTCGTCCTTGTGCCGGATGAGGTCATTGATGTCAAGGGACATATTACTGAATATCTTCGGTA
Organism: Butyricicoccaceae bacterium; assembly: GCA_963654225.1. GTDB lineage: Bacteria > Bacteroidota > Bacteroidia > Bacteroidales > UBA932 > Cryptobacteroides. The sequence continues at coordinate 3,415 of CAVKAQ010000092.1, forward strand.
TGAAAATGTCCGTCTCTATCGAATCGACGATGCTCTTTATCTGCTCGTTGTAGTTGCGGGCGGCCTTCTCGGTTTCGCTGATGCTTTCATTGAGATTATTGATCTTCACGGAGTTGTCGGCGATGGTCTTGGCTCCGGCTTTCGCGATGTCGTATTCTTCCTTGATCCCCACAAGATACTTGTAAAGCCTGTCCTGTTCGGCTGTGTTCCGGTCAAGTTTCTCGACCAGCGCGGCCTTGCTCGCGCAGAGTCCGTTGTATTCCTGCGCCTCCTGTTCCGCCGCCAATCTCCTCGCCGCCCATTCCTGCTGGAGTTTTTCGGATGCCCGCTTCATCTGAATGTATTTGTTGAAGCCCATCACATTCTCGATGTTTTCCTGTATCAGCTGCGAGAAGACGCCTTCTTTCAGCAAGTCGCTGGACTGCATCGCGTCGAACAGGAAATATTTGCTCAGCTCCTGGGGGAGGTTCGCCTTGATGATCTTGTTGACCTGCTGTTCCGCGACGGTGCGTTGCGCGACGGGCATAGCCGTGCCATAGACGAACTGGTTGCCGTTCATATTCAGCGACACGCTTTCGACCGGCTTTTCGGCGGTGTTCAGCTTGTAGCCGCGCTTGAGTATGTAAGTCTGCTCCTGCCCGAGGACCTGCCCCGTGAAGGTCAGCTCAAGCCAAATCTCGGGTGCCTCCGTTCCGATGGCTCCGTTGTTCAGAAGTTCCCTGAACTGTTCTTTCGTGGAAATCTTCAGCCCGTACAAGGCTCCGCATATCGCTTCGAACAGCGTGGTCTTGCCGCCGCCGTTCATACCGCCGATCAAAATTATCGGGCGGTACTTGGATATGGACAAGTCAAGGTCCAATGACAGATAGGTCTTGTAGTTCCTTATCTTTATGTGCTTTATCACCATAGTGCGGGTCTCCTACCTGAGATGCTGAACGGCATCGTTAATTATCGCCTCCGTGTCGGAATCGCTCATCTCGATCCTGTCGACTTTGGCGGCGTGATATTTTCTGAGTATTTCTTCACTGAGCCAGTCGAAATCTATTTCGTGGGCGAGGCATAGGCTCTTTATCAGGGTGAGGTCTTCCTCCCGGATGCCGTAGTGCAGAAACTTGTGGTCTAATCCTTGTGCCATATTGTGTTGATGTGGTGTTATTGTTCGTATTGTTCCGGATAGAAGCATTCCCAGCCGGTGAGGTCGTCGGTGCCGGAAATCGGGAGAGGGGAGTATTTCCAGTTCTCCCGGTCGAAGATGAGGACGCCTCCCTTGAGGCCGAGCGCGGAGTTCTCGGCGCTGTGCATATATTCAAGAAGCGCGTTGTGCTTGTTGGGTGCGTTCTCGTCGCTGTCCTGTGATTTGGTGTCGAAGAGGAATACCTGGCCGTTCTTCATACGGATGACATAGTCCACATAGAAGAGCGACTGCTCGCCACGGACATTCAGGTAAGGGACGGCGTAGTTCATCGCCCCGCTGTCGCCGTTCTTGTACCACCAGTCTATGTAGCGGGTGTGACGCTCCAGGAAATCCGAGAAGTTCATCTCCGGATATGATGCGTTGCGTGAGGCGACGAAAGGCATCAGGGCGTGGTTGCGCTTGGTGTCATCGACATAGTTCACCTGCTCGTTGTACACCCTCTCTTCCGGGACTTCCCATCTGTAGGAAATCAAATCCCTTTCGGATGCCTTGCGACGGAGATTCAGGGTCTTTTTGTAGGCATTCAGCGAGGCGTGGATAAGCTCCGTGAATTTCGGTCTGTTGCCGTGGTATAGCACGATTTTCTTGACATCGGTCTCGAAGACTTCGAAGAGGGATTCCATCGCTTCTTCTATGGCGTTTTCCAGAACCGCAAGGCTCTGGTGCTTTTCCCATTCGGTCAGCTGCTTCAGGCAGAAATCATCGAAAACGCGCTTGAGTTCGGACTCCGTACGCGCGAACTTCACCTTGCTGTCCACTTCTATGACACCCAGTTCGTTGAGAATCGGCAAATCTTTAGGGATGTCTATCGAGATGCTCCTGACGTTGAAATTGATGCCGAATCTTGATGCGGCCGCCCTGTTGTCGGATGTCCTGTTGTCAAGCGAGAGCGGCTCGGGAGAGTCGTCGTCGCCGAACAGGTCTAAAAGCGAGGGCTCGTAAACCTTGGTCCAGGTTTTGGCCATCTGCTCCTTCAGGACGGTCTTGAAGCCTGTCCCGAGACGCATACGGTCGGTGCCCTTGCGCTCGACATACACGGACGGCAGGATGACATTGTTGAGAGCGGGCCTTCGGCGTGCGGTGAGCTTCGAGATGTAGTCCAGATCGTCCTTGACTATCTGAATCCTGTCCCTGCTCAGGTCGGTGTAAACATATCCCATATTGAGCGCCTCCCGGGAGTAGTACTTCTGCTCGGGCATACGGAGGATTCTTCCTATGGTCTGCATAGTGAAGGTGAAGCTGTCGAGTTTTCTGAAGATGAGAAGCACCGCCGCCCGCGGGCAATCCCAGCCAAGGGCAATCGCCTGCTTGAACAGAAGGACTTCCGTAAGGTTGTCCGGGGCTTCAAGATTCTCAAGGTTTTCCTTTTCGCCCGAGAGCCAGACGGCGAGCCGTCCGTTGCCGGTCGTGATGTCGTGCATCGTGCGCAGGTATTCCACAACTTCCTCCCTGATGGTGTTGTCTTCGGCCGTGTTGGCCTCGGAGGTGTCATTGGGCAGCTGGATGAGAAGCAGGGGATTAATGCGGACTCCTGTTTCCATGTATGCTGCGGCGAGTTCGTTCCTCTTGCCGAGGGCTTCCTTTATGAGCCACTGGTTCGCCGTGAGCCCGTCGGAGCGGGCGATGTCGATGGCCGGATTGAGCACTATGCCGCTTTTTATCATCTCCTCGGCGATGACATCCTCGCGAAGGACGTTCACCATCTCGTCGCCGGTGGTGATTGGGGTCGCGGAAATGCGGATTTCGAGTTTCGGATTGATGTTCTGGAGGACTTTCTCGCATTTCCTGGCGTTCTTAGTGCCGAACATATGCTCTTCATCGATGACTACCACGATGGGGATGCGGTTGTCGTCCTGAGTCCGCCGGGTGATGTCGTAGAGGGAGGCGGAGTTCTCGGTCTCCCGGATCATCACGGCGTTGTCCTTGTTGATGCTCTCCCAGTTCACGAACAGAATCTCGCCGTGGCGGATGTAGCCGTCGCCGGAGTGGTCCAGCTCGTCGTAGATGAGGGGCTGAAGGATGCGAGTCTCGGTGAAGAAGTTCTTCATCTTGAAGTAGCTCTGTTCGTGGAGCTTGTTCGGGGCTATCCAGATGAGGGCAATCCTGTCGTAGTTGCAGTCCGTGCGCTCGGGAAGTTCACTGACGAGCCGTCCGAGCATTTCGGATGCCATCACGGTCTTGCCGGAGCCGGTGGGGGCTTTGAATATGAGTTTCTTTCTCTGGCCTGCGCTGTTGAGCAGCTTTATGGTTTTGGAGACGAGTTCTTCCACTGCGGTCTCCTGGTATTTCACTTGCTTTAGCATATCTATTCCTCCCCGAAGATTAAGCCGGTAAATTCGCCGCTGTCTGTGCCGCCTTCTTCCGTGGCACCGCCGTCTTGGACTCCTTCCAGCAGTTTGGGCTTTCGCCTGGGTAGGACTTTCCGGTAGGCGTTGTAGATTGCGGCCGGAAGTGCGCAGAGTTCGACCTTGTCCTGAACATCCAGGAATTCGTCGTCGTAGGCATAGTCGCCCGGTGCGAAGACATAGATGAGGATTTTCCCGCTGAAGGACATCTTCGCTATTTCACCGACAAAAGCGGGCACGGCGAGTTCGTTGTAGATGACGAGCATACGCCTGTCATTCTCTTCAAAGTACCTTGATACCGCAGTCTTGAGCTTGAGGGAGCCGAAAGTCTTGACTTCCCGGTAAATGTCCTCCTTGATGCAGAGCATATCGGTGGCGGCGTAGACTAAGTTACGCATATTGCGGCTTGTGCGGTCTCGCCCGATGAAGTCTGCCCTGAAGTAGCGGAGGGTGTTGGCCGAAAGGCCCGGGACGGATTCGCCCTTAGGGGTGGTGTAGCCCAGGATTACCCGTTTGTTGCGCTCGTAGGTGACTTCCTCGCAGATGTTGTTCTCGTTATTGGTGGCGATGATGCACTTGCGGTGTCCTCCGTCCTCGGCGTTGAGCTTCATCACAGCGTGCAGGGTCGTGCCCGAACCGGCGAAGAAGTCGAGGATGGTGTTAGCGTCAGTCACCCGCAACAATTGAACGATTAAATCCACGGGTTTGGGGAAGTCGAAAGACCTGCCTCCAAAAATCTCTTTCAATTCATTTGTTCCTTGAGTGTTCAAATACTCATCCCAAATGGCTTCCGGATATTTGGGGATATTATCTTTTGCTCTTTCTTTGATAAATATTCTCCCTCTCTCGAAATGGACGAGGTTGTTTTTGAACATTTCCATAAAAGTGCCATCTCCCCAACGCCATCTCCCCAACGCCATATCCCTCTTGCGCGGCCTATAGCACTCATATCCCTCTGACAGCAGTTCTTTGTCAGGTTCATCATAGACCGGTGTATGATTTAAATCATAGTCAAACAGCAATTTTACCGAATTGTCCGATTCCCTGTAATAGACGGAATACCCCATACGGGGTCTTGCCGGTAAGGTATCACCGCCGCCTTGCATTTCCAAAGCACGAGGACTGAATTTACCCTCAGAGTCTTCTCTTGTATATGTCTTCTGGTTCTTGACATAATATGGCTTAAATGCAAAATTACCTTTTGCATAGGACAGAATGTAATCGGCTGTGGTGATGATTCTATTCTCGCCAGTATCGTTCTTTGCCCCGCTACTCTGTTTTCGCGTGATTAATCCCAGATAATTGTCTTGCCCGAAAATCTCATCACACAACAACTTCAACTGTGCCTGTTCGTTGTCATCGATAGAAATGAACATCACACCCTTGTCTGACAGGAGTTGTTTGGCGATCCTGAGGCGTTTGGCCATAAACGACAGCCATTTGCTGTGTCTGAACGAATCCTCGTAGTCCACGAAGGAGTCGTTATAGACGAAGTCCTTGTTGCCCGTATTGTACGGCGGATCGATGTAGATGACATCAATCTTCCCGGCGTGGGTGTAGGACAGGGCGGTGAGGGCTTCGAGGTTGTCGCCCTCGATGAGAATGTGGTTCGGAGCGTCAGGGGTGTCGCTGATGATCGCGCGTTCCTTTACTTCAGTCAGGACTGGGAGTTCCTCGCGGAGGCGTTCCTCGACTTCCTCGGGCTTGTCCTCCCAGACGAGTCCGTATTTCTTGTGCGTCCTGAGCAGTTCTATAAGCGCAGATTTTTCACTGTCGTCCAGCCCTTGCAGCCGGTGTATCTTGGTGATGAGTTCGTGTCTGTTGATGCTCATTGCTATAGCTAAATGGAGATTCGTCACAAAATTAGCGAAAATATCGGAATATATGAGGCGGCGGGAGTGTTTCTCTCTGCATTATATGTCAATAACCATCAACATTGGCTATATTTGTCTGAAATAAGCTATCCACATAATTATGGCGAATTTTCTATTCTA
>CAVKAQ010000093.1:0-8807 GCA_963654225.1 Butyricicoccaceae bacterium
TGTTTGCACCTACCGTACCGTCAGAACCGAGGCCATAGAACTTGCACTCTGTTGTGCCAGGCTTAACGATTGAAATTTCCTTCTTGATAGGAAGAGACTTGAATGTTACGTCATCTACAATACCTACTGTAAATCCGTTCTTAGGCTCAGCCATCTCGAGGTTGTCGTAAACTGCGATGATCTGTGCAGGAGATGTATCCTTTGAAGAAAGACCATAGCGGCCACCTACGATAAGAGGCTGCTGATCTTTGCCTTGGAACATTGCCTTGACATCGAGATAAAGCGGTTCTCCGAGAGCGCCCGGCTCTTTCGTCCTGTCGAGAACTGCGATTTTCTTCACGCTCTTAGGAAGCACTTTGAAGAAATATTTCTCTGAGAACGGTCTGTAAAGGTGAACAGTGATGACACCATATTTTCTTCCGTGAGCCTCGAGATAATCGATAGTTTCCTTGATTGTCTCTGTAACGGAACCCATTGCGACGATAATGTTTTCAGCATCCGGAGCACCGTAATACTCGAACGGACGATAGTTGCGGCCGGTTACTTCACCGAGTTCGCCCATATAGCGTGCAACAACATCAGGGACAGCATCATAGAACTGATTTCTAGACTCGACAGCCTGGAAATAAACGTCACCGTTCTGTGCGGTACCTCTGGTTACCGGAGCCTCCGGTGAGAGAGCTCTCTGTCTGAATTTCTCGAGAGACTTCTCGCTGACCATCTTTCTCAAGTCATCCTCATCGATAGCCTCGATTTTCTGGATTTCGTGAGATGTACGGAAACCGTCGAAGAAGTGAAGGAACGGAATGCTGGACTTGATAGCTGAGAGATGTGCTACTGCAGCCAAATCCTGAGCTTCCTGAACGGAGCCGGAAGCAAGCATTGCGAAACCTGTCTGACGGCAGGCCATAACGTCCTGATGGTCACCGAAGATTGAAAGTGCGTGTGATGCAAGAGCACGTGCAGAAACATGGAATACTGACGGCAGCATCTCACCTGCAATCTTGTACATATTAGGGATCATAAGGAGAAGTCCCTGTGATGCAGTAAATGTAGTAGTAAGGGCACCGGCCTGAAGTGAACCGTGAAGTGCACCGGCAGCGCCACCTTCGCTCTGCATCTCGGTAACTTTCACAGTCTCACCCCACAAGTTCTTTTTCCCGTGAGCTGCCCACTCGTCAATGTTCTCTGCCATTGTCGATGACGGTGTGATAGGATAAACCGCAGCGTGCTCACTGAAAAGGTAAGCAATCTGAGAGGCGGCGAAATTACCATCACAAGTGATGAATTTCTTTTCTTTTGCCATAATCGTTAATTTTATGTGATTTATTTTCCTTTGGAATCGTTTATCTGAGAATCACTTTCGGATTCTTCTCGAAGCGGAAATCTGCAGACGCTACCGGAAATCCGTTTTGACTGCAGATTTACCGACCCTGTAAGCAATCTATTCTGAAATAGTCTCAAGCCCTTCGACCGTAACTATCGAACCGGCAATTCTCTTGACCAAGCCCTGAAGTACCTTGCCCGGACCGATTTCCATAAAATAATCTGCTTCGTCAGCCAGCATATTCTTTACGGACTGAGTCCATTTTACAGGTGCTGTGAGCTGTGCGAGCAGATTCTTCTTGATAAGTTCAGGGTCCTGGGTAGGCTGTGCTGAAACATTCTGATATATCGGACAGATAGGAGCTTTGAATTCGGTAGCCTCAATCGCCTCGCCGAGTTCGATTCTTGCCGGTTCCATAAGCGGAGAATGGAATGCACCGCTTACGGCCAAAGGCAACGCTCTCTTGGCGCCTTCCGCCTTCGCTCTGTCACAAGCCTCTGCGACAGAATCTTTCTCTCCGGAGATAACTACCTGACCATCACAGTTGTAATTTGCAGGAATGACAAGGCCGTGACAAGATTTGCAAAGGTCTTCCACCTGCTCATTGCTGAGACCGATAATGGCAGCCATTGAGCCAGGAACTTTTTCGCAGCACTTCTGCATAGCCTTAGCCCTTATTGCGACAAGTTTCAACGCATCCTCGAATGTAACCGCGTGGCTCGCCGCCAAAGCGGAGAATTCGCCGAGCGAGTGACCTGCAACCATATCCGGCTGAAAATCAGGATAGCAAGCTGTCAAAATAGTGGAATGAAGGAAAATCGCCGGCTGAGTAACTTTTGTTGCCTTCAAATCTTCCGGCGTACCTTCGAACATTATGTCTGTAATTCTGAATCCAAGAATCTCATTGGCTTTTTCGAACATTTCTTTTGCCTTCGGATTCTTCTCATATACTTCTTTGGCCATTCCCGGGAATTGAGCCCCCTGACCAGGAAATACGTATGCTTTCTTCATACTTTTCTATATGGGTTTTAATACAAAATAACTATCGTTTCCAACATCAGGATACAATACGTCCTAATCGGAGCAAAATTAAGCAAAATCTTAGAGAAAAGCGAAAAAATGCAATGTTTAATCAGATTTTTGCTAACTTTGTAAGGCTCAAGGACGGATTGAGCATTTTTTGATTATATGCTCCCATAGTCTAATGGATAGGATATCAGATTCCGGTTCTGACGGTTTGGGTTCGAATCCCGATGGGAGTACGAAAAAAGAGATAAAAGCAATCGCCTTTATCTCTTTTTTTCGTTCATTGAGTCCTCACCTCCTGTACCGCATTACGGCTTATATATCGCACGGATCGGATAGCCGAAATATCTTGGATAAATATAATTAGGACCGGCGGAATGGTGATATTCACTCTTATCAGCCGGAAGATGGTAAAAGTAAAAATAGTGAGCGTCATTATAAGGCGATACAGTCGCAATCGTACTTGCAAGCAGATACCCGTAGGAACTGTCCTTTAATGAGGTTCCGTCTTTATAGCCGGATTCCGGAATAAATATCGTGGCTCCTGTGGAATTATTTTTCACTTCGCTGCCGTGCACTGTGCTACCGGATGAATTGACTCGCGTAGTATAAGTCCACGTACAGTTGCTATTCAATTCCTCCAATTCTGTATCAGTAGGCATACGGAACTTGCTTCCCCATTTCTGTGTAACCACATCATCTTCAGCGTCCAACGTGGTTTTATCTTTATTGTATTTGGAATAAGTTTTTTTATCTTTATCATAAAACTTATAAGACTCCTGCGTATATGTTGACTTGGTCTCCAGCTCACCGAAAGCATAATACTCACCCGGATCGGTTTCATCCTTTGCACCTATATTCATATCAGCCCAAAGAATTCCGCTGGAAAGACCGAGGTCGACGAATCTGTGACCGTCAATCACTATGGAAACATCCTTTGACATCGAACTTTCCTTAAGAGAAACCCTCTTGATTTCGCCTCTGTTTATCGTCAGAGATTTGGTCGTTGACGTATAGATTCTATTGACAACGCTACCAACAAGTTGGTGCACCTCTCTCACCGTAAAATTATACGACCCCTCAGGAACAGGCAAGTAAACGACGAACGAATGACCACCTGAAGGTATAGACATATTGAATGTCACCGTATCCTTCACTGACTCGGAAGCTGTCGTCATCTTCGGCTGTTCAGCATTGAGATCCACGTCAAAATCCCCACTGATCTTATGGTCGGCTATTATTGACAATGTAAATTGGTTTGAAGGCGTATTGTCCAATTTCACGCACAACATTCCTCCAAGCATCTTGAACTGAGCTGATGCTGAAACCTCAGAATCTGAAATCTTTGCATAGAGAGGCGGATTTGCGCTTATGCTATACGCATCGATATCGTCCTCCGATGACAACCAATCATACACAACTTTTGACTGGCTATCACAATAATATGAAGACGGAAGGTGATATGTCAACGTGTTCCCGGACACTTTGTGACCTTTGTTGTACGGATACACGGCATAAGAGCCGACCTCGCCTTTTACTGTTCCGGAGAACACTCCGGACTGCTTTCCGGCATACTCCGATTCAAGTGCCAGCGGGGACAATGCTTCATAACCGTTTACTGCAACCCCGACACTATCCTTGCTCTGCCAGTAAAAAGTCGCTTTAGAATTGTCATTAATAAATATCGCACGTGTCTTGACATCATCGTTATCACCGACACCGGCGTTAAGCGTCACTACGTGTTCTGTCTGAGACTCATCACCATTAAAATCATTTTCTTCGTTGCAAGAAGAAGCCATTAAAGAAATAATGGCAAGAAGAACGGCACCGTTAAATTTGCTGCTCATAATTCTTACCAATTCAAATCATAAATATCAGATTGCTCTATGTCAAAGGACTCTTCAGCGTGACTTTCCGAATCTGACATAAAACCGATTTCCAACTCAATCTCCGAAATTTCCGCTGTCGGAGCCTCATAAATTTTATTCATATTCACTCTTTTCTTCAAAAATTTTGCAAATATGAAGTTTTTTTTAGAACAATCAAAATTTATTTTCTGAGAAATCTTTTTGGTAACTTAGACGCCACAGGTATCAAGAATATGTCAAAAGTTCTGTACATAAAGCATATGGTCTGCGACCGCTGCGTGATGGTTGTCCGCGAGCAGTTGGATAAGGCAGGATTCAGTCCCGTCGAAGTAAAACTCGGTGAAGTGACATTCGGGAAAGACTTGTCAGAAGAGGAAACCGCAAAAGTCAAAGACATACTGAAGCCGTTCGGATTCAGCCTCATAGACAACCGCAAACGCCAACTCACCGAGCAAGTCAAGCAGTTAATCATCAGACTTATACATCAGGACAGCCTTTCGTCCGGGAATATCAGAGCTACGTCCGCAAATCCGAAGACAAATTTGTCGGACTACCTGTCGGAAGCATTGCACTATGACTACAAGTATCTGAGCGCGACATTCTCAGACCTGGAGAATGTCACCATCGAACAATATGTCATTTCTCAGAAAGTCGAGCGCGTGAAAGAACTGCTTGTCTATGGAGAGATGTCGCTTACCGAGATCGCCTACAAGATGAATTACTCCAGCGTCGCTTACCTAAGTTCGCAATTCAGACGCATAACCGGATTCTCCCCTACCGAATTCCGAAAAATAAAGGGCGACAAGCGTTTACCTATAGACAAAGTTTAAGCGGAGCACTTCGCGTCAGTGAATTATAACAACGTAAATTCTTCAGTATAATCAATTTTGACTGACGAATTGTCGGAGCTGATACATTCCGAAAATCCTATGCAGACAGGCAGCAAGTTCTTCTCTGCAGCCATCTGGGCAGGAGTCGTACCGGTTTTTCCCTGAGGAACATCTTTGCCGAGAATATCGAAAAGTTCTGTCCAATAAGCAGGCATCTCGCCCAAAGCGTTATGGAAATCCATAGGATACTCGCTGAAGACAGGCTTATCAAGAGATGAAACATAAGAGTTCAGCACCAGTTCGCTGCAATACAACGAGTCATTGTCAGGCGCGAATGAACAGTCATAAGGCAAGCCCAAATACTTTTTCGCATTTTCCACATATTGAGCAGCAATCTCAGGTTTCACGTCCGGTCTCTTGATTTCAAACACAGGCAAACTGCCGTCCTTGAGCGTAAAATCGGTCAGGAAAGTATCCAGAGGATGTCTGTCTATACCGTGCTTGATTGTCGCGTCAATTATCCAAGTCGAATCGTGCTCCACCTCAAGAATGGCAACGTGAATGGTGATGTAGCCACCCGTCGTATCCGGCATCGAATCCGTATATAAGTCATAGCCTGCAGGTATCTTCACAAAGACAAGGTCTCCTGTCCTGAGAGACGGTTTTTTATTGGATTTACCGCAAGACACGAATATGCACAAGGCTATAAACGCGACTGCGACAATTGCAGATATCTTTTTCATTTTGCTCATAATTTCAGCACTTGTTCTGAAACAGGTGGCAAAGATAATCAGAAATTTTACGTCCCGAAAAGAAAAAGCTGAAAGCCAGGGTCAATCAAGATTCCTCACAGCATTTTCGAAGTCATCCCTGGAACCACGGGCCTTGTTCTTGATTTTTGCGCGATAATTATAGATTGTATTTGCCGAGTAGTGCAACAGAGAGGCTATGCGGCTGGACTCTGTGATGCCGAGCTTTATCAGAGCGAAAACCCTGAGTTCAGGAGTCAGAATATCCTCCCCCTTAGGCACAATCTCCTCGCCGTCTGCAAGAAGCGCATTGAACTTCCTGATGAAATCCGGATAAAGGTTGACGAACGTCTGATCGAACATTCTGTAGAACTCGAGAATATCGTCACCCATCGGAGCAAGATTCTCGATTTCATCAACAATCTCCTTCGTCTTGCCCTGACGGACATATTTCAGCACCCTGTTCTTGTACTGACGCGATGAACTTATGTTATCGGAGAGCATCCCCAGAAACAGCGCTATATATTCCTGCTTAACCTTATCGGACTCCTGCATTTTATCATTGAGACTTACAAGACGGGCATTCACAGCCTCCAGTTCGTGATTTCTCCGGTCGATTTCCAGATAAGAATCCTGAAGCCTCTCACGAGTTGAATTGAGTATCTGCTGCCGCTTGATGAGGAATATAATCAGGATAATCATCAAGAACAGAAGCACAGAAATGCAGGTCAAGAGAGCCATTGAAAATTCATTATGCTGGGCGTGCTTTTCCTGATAGGCATTCTCGATTCTCGGAAAGAACATCAGAATCTGCCAAGGCCTGAGCTTGCCGTTATACTGCAACGCATCCACCATACAATGGTCCGCCACATAATGGAACGACTTGTCTGTGTATCCCTTGTCAAACAACATCCAAGACACTTCATTCAAAGCAGCATAATCCTTGGTGGAGCACATAACGTCGGCTATCGCCGATTTCAGCAGCCATTCTTCGTATCTGGCATATTCTTTATTTTCCCGCAGGGAATGGGCATAAAAGTAAGCCGCCTCAGCATACTCTCTCGAGTTTTCCTTGCTAGATTTCAACATTCCCAAAGCATATGTCAGAAGCAATTTATTGTCAGACTCTTCTTCAGCCTCTTCTCTTTTCAGGTTGCACCACTCCCAACTGCCTTCTTCAGTCAGAGTAAGAAGAATATCGCGGTAATAATCTCTTTTTTCCAGTTTCTGTCCATAAGAGTCTGAAGTCGAGGTATATGCCATAGCCTCGCCCCAATATATATGCTCGGCCTGACAGTATTCCGCAAGAATTTCATCATTCACAAGTATGTTACGGTATCTGTTGAGAATATCGTCAGCTTCCACCATAAAACCGGCTTTGACATACAGTTTTGCCATCTCGAAGTCTGCACGCGAAACCTTGTTGTCATCCTCGAGCCGCACTGCTAAATCTCTGGCGAGTCTGAGATATGTCAATGAAGAATCAAGACTGTTCGTCCTGTATGAATCGCCGATACGCAGACTGATATTATACCTCTGAACAGGGTCTTTCTGCTCAGATAGCACATCTTTAAGGACCTTGACACCATCCTTGAAATAGCCGTCATAAACAGATTTGTTTTCAAGCACATCATCAAGTTTCTCTAAAAATTCGGCATTTTCAGGCTTTGCACAGGAGAACAGCACAGGAACGATCAGCGGCAAAATAAGCGAATGAATAGATTTCAGAAGCGGCAGTTTATAATTGATTTTCATCTTTCGGATTTAGTTTCAATGTAATGTATTACGCTACACAAAGATACAAAATTTTGTCGCAATGCAATCCTCCGGAGGCGGAATACAAGAAGATGCCGGACGTCTGTCACCTTTGATATTTCGGTGTCCGGATTACAACGCAAAAAGAGGAAGACTAAAAAGTCAGAATAACTCTCAGAGAATTGAATATTTGGGAACAAGGTCGAGGTTGACCTCACCGAAAAACAAGAAAAAGGGGCTTGACTAATACTTTTTAGTCAGCCCCTTACTTTGTGTCATTGGAGTGGTTGGATAAAAAGATGGGATACAACGCAGTAGACCGCTTTTTATCCAACTACTCGATTAGAGTTTCTTGAAATCTATAGTAACATCAAACTTGCTGTCAACAACGCTTGAACAGTTTGTAACTGTCATTCTGTAAGTTGCGCCGAGCTCAAGAGGTTTGAAAACCTTAGTGTCACCTTCCTGGCTTTCGACAATCAGTTCGACATTGCCGTCCTGAGCAAGATATTTCTTAGCCTCGTCAGTAAGCGTAACCTTATTCCACTCTACGCCCCAGCCAGCCTGGCCGAAGAACTTGAAGGAAATGTCGTTGTAACGCCAGCAGTTGCCGACCACAGACTCGTCGCCATCTTCGCAAGCAACTCCGGTAAACTGGTAAACGCCCTTTTCAACCTGAGCCAGAGTGACAAGAAGGCCGGAATCAAACCCAAGCTGCTGAGCCATAGCAGGATATCCGACACCCCAGCCCATAAAGGTAATAGCGCCTTCGTTTGCATAAGTTGCAGCTTTTCCGTCTGATTTCACGTGACGTACAATCACATATTTGTTCTCGATATCAAGTTCAAATGAATAATACCCTGTAATCGCCTTGAATTGGAGCCCTGTGGCTGTCAGTTCAAAATGATCGCGGTCAAAGGTCCACTCGAGAGGATTGTCAATACCCTTGTATGAGATGATACTGTTCTGCTGAACCTCGACTGCAGTGACTTTATATACTGTATTAGAAACTTTCAGAGCCTTTTCGCCGTTGATTTCGATATCCAGGCCGCCAGCATCAACTTCAACTTCCTCGTATGAAATTTTTGCAGCATTGACGCCGCCCGTAAGGTCAACAGTAAGCTTGTAGCCTTTGCCGGCCTTCAAATCATCCGCCTTTATGTTTCCACTGTCGGACATCGTGAATGCAGGAGACAGATTAACATCGGTAAAATTGGCCTTTTTAAACTCTCCGCCCCATCCTTTCTGATGG
>CAVKAQ010000094.1:0-8686 GCA_963654225.1 Butyricicoccaceae bacterium
AGCAACTATTCTGCTTTCGTGAAGTTGATTTTAACTGTAAATTCAGTCGTGTTCTCCCAGATAGTAATCAGGTCTGACGGCTTTTCAAGGCCGAAAGCTGCAAGCAAAGTCTTGAGGGTCATAAGTTCAGCCTTTGTCTCTTCATCAAGGTCCGGATTGTTGTCCATATTCTCGATAAGCACATCAAGCTGCTTCAGCACCGGCAGAAAAGCGTTCACAAGATCTCCGCAAAGGCTCTTGTCTATAATCAGACTCATCGCGCTGCCGTCAGTTGAGAATTTGAATACAACTCCCTTGTCAAGGAACGTATCCAACACGGAAATCAACTGTTTGGTGTCAACACCCATTGCCTTGAATTCCTCAACAGCGGCGTAAATATCTGAAACCGAGATTGTTGTTCCAGTCTCAGATATGGCGGCAAGATTTGGAACAGCGAACAGATAATTACCTGAGGTGTACCAGAATGCGACATTCACTTTAGGCACTTCCAGCCAGTCGGTGTGCGACGTAGCATTGAAATGATATTTCATATCGGACCCGATGAGACTCTTAAGAAGCTCTTGGATATCCGGTATCTGCATCTGCTCATCCGAGTCGGATCCGTCCGCCCAGAACTTCGCCGTGATATTTCCGTCAGTATGTAGTGTAATCTGATCAAGTTCATCAGCCAATTCCACACTGCCCAATATACTGAATGCTGTTGCCATAGTCGCAGCCTTCACTGCATATTCACCGCTGGCAGTCCAGGTAATCTGAAGAGGAGTGATAGCCGGCATTCCGCCTGCGCCTATGCTGGATTCTCTAAGCAAATCCCAAGAACCTGACATTCCGCCCTCCGCGGATTTTGCTACGAGCATATCGGCATTGACAGTTATCTTCTCACAATTCGTCAATGTTCCGTAAACTGACACTTCATATATGTAGGGTGTTTCACTTTTTACGGAAAGGACTGACATCTTGTCAATCACGCCGTTGCCGCTGAACGACCATACGCTGTCGGAACTTTCTGTAAGAGCGACATCCACGTTGACGGACGAGCAGCAAGGAATGACATTATTCATCGTCAGCACTGCCTTTGTCTTGCTGGAAGCAACCAGCTTGACGCTTCCGATAGACACAGGTATTGAATTGACATTCAAAGTGGCAGTACCTGTCTCTGCCGTAAACAATGTATTGGGAATCTCTTTCCAACTGTCATCGGCCTTATTGTCATTCTTGCAGGCCGACAGGAGGCCCATTGCAGACAGCAATGCAGCCAGAACAAATCTACTCTTTTTCATAATCAAATATTTCTCCGGAAGATGCTCACCGGCAGTCTCCCGACTCATTCTCTTTAAATATTACGTTGACAGAATCAACTCCGCAAAGTAATATCTTTCAAAGAACGTTCACAAATCAAAATGTGTGCTGAAAGACATTTTGGCATAAAATTGAGGCATTTGCAACAATTTGCAACCGGAATTTCAGCGGAACTGTCCTGAATTACTGTCCGCCAAGGCGCTCAAAATATGTCAGTACATCCTCCCAAGTCTTGAACGGATCTTCTCCGAAGTGCAGAACCGTCCCCATAAAGTCCCCAGTCTCAAGCCTTTCAGGATATCTGTCAATCAGATAATCGCCAAGCACCAAGTCTTTCTTGTTGGAAATTACAACCCTATTCCACGCAGACACGCCGATTTTTGACTCTATCCAGGCAAGTAATGCAGGCAAGCGCCCCGGTTCATTGTATGAATTGGATACCAGAATATACGGAGAATAATGACGGGTCAAAGATGCGAATGCTTTGACGGCACTCCCATAAGGATCCATATCCGCTATGTTCTTGCCGTGGGCGACGCCGTTCTTCATATCCAGTAAAGTATCCGTCAACGATATGAGCATCACCGGCTTATGTCTATTTTCCTGGCGGTCGTCAATCCGTTCTATGACAGGCAGGACAGAATGCAGAAACACGCTGTCGTCAAGATAATGTTCGCCGTTGAAGCGGATTGCATTGGTGTAATATTTTGAGAATGTTTCGAATGTGCCGGTCACCAGAGTGTCGTGAATGCCGAACATCCCGAAAACGTGGTTTCTCTCATCGGTCTCCTCTCCGAAATTCTGAGGCTCAGAAGCATCGGCAGGAAGTCCTTCAAAGTTATGAGACGTAACTTCTCTGAACGCTTCGATAAGGACCTTGTTCACAAGGAAAGACGTCTGCCCGTCCCGACGCGGATTATGGAATTCCTGACGTCCCAATCCGTTGTTTTTCAATATTGTATCCGCCAAAGAAAATGCCGGATTCACCAATATTCTGTCATATCCGCGAAGCATTTCCGCATACATTCCGCCCATCGAGGCTCCTATGATAAGTGACGGCGATTCCTTTTGGCAGATGTCTTTTAGCATTGATATCGCCTCATCAGGTTCGACCGGAATGTCCGGTGCTATGATTTCAGCGCTCGGGAGCAGAAGTTTCATCGCTTTTACAGTCCCGTTCTGTCCGCTTGAAGCGAACCCGTGCAGATAAACGATTTTTTTGCCGACCATCAGGTCAGGTCTGGCATATTCATATAATTCCATAGTTTTTTAACAAGTTTTACGTATGCCGTGCAATTGGAGAATTACCATAGCAAATGTCAGAACAGAGCACAGCACAAAAAACATTCCTGTCATAATGAACATATCTCCGAGTCCTATCATTGCAGGAACGACTCCGCCGAAAGCATATCCGATTGCACCGAGAAGGGCAGATGCTGAACCGGCGTTTGCGCGTCCTGCGTCCATTGCCGACACGTTTGACGCAGTAGTGACTATTCCCACCATAAGATTCAGAAAAAATATCAGAGTTTCATAGATCCAGAAGCCGACGCCTATGATAAAAAGACCTAATGCCAAAGCCGAGAATACTATGAGGCCTATTGTCCCGACAGTTATCGCCCTGTCGTTGTCCCGGAATTTCGGAATAATCGCCGCCGCTATGGCGAATGTAAGAGCATTGAAACCGAAAACGATGCTGAAATGAATTGTGGTAAGGCCATAATGAGTCTGCATTATGAAAGGCGCGGACGCGATATTCGCGAAAAGCACGCCCATCGAGAACATATATGTCAGCACATACAGCAGATATTTTCTGTTTCTCAGCGAGTTTACCAGCCCTTCCGCCATAACTTTCGCGGATGACGCACCGTAAAGGCTCAGATTGGAGAACGAAAGACATTCCCGCATCCTTACAGCGCCTATCAGAAGCACAGAAGCAAGTGCTATAAGGCTACAGAATATGGCCCGCCAACCTCCGATCAAAGCTATTAGACCTCCCACAATAGGAGCCGCCACTGTCGCCACTCCGTTCACACCTGCCACTACGGACATCATTCTGGTCAGCTGCTTGCCGTTGTATTTGTCAGTTGCTATACTTCTTGACAGCACAACCCCACCGGATCCTGCAAGTCCCTGAAACAGGCGCATCACAGTAAATTGGGACGCATTTGAAGAGAATATGCAGCCGACAGTTGAGACGATGAACAGAAGCATAGCGCAAATGAGCGGACGTCGTCTTCCGTATTTGTCACTCAGGGGGCCGAATATCAACTGTCCGACAGCAAGTCCCACAAGACCGGCCGTAAGACCGAGCTGCACCTGAGTCATAGAACAGCCGAACCATTTCTGCACTGACGGCAACACCGGCGTGTACATATCCATAACGAAAGGCCCGAAAGCGCTCAACGCTCCCAGAAATATCACCATGAACGGTTTAGCATTGATTTGCCTTCCCTTGATAATCATTCTGCAAAGATGATGATTTTTGTTATGTATTATAGCGGAATTTGCCATTTTTTGATTAAATTTGCAATGAATGAAGTCATAATGCACCCGATGTTAGAAGATATACAGAAGAATATCGAAAGACTGATAGCCCTATACGAGAAGGAGAGGAAAGAGAGGGCGGAATTGGAATATCAGTTGAATCAGAAGAGTGCAGAACTGGATTCATGCAGGAAGCAGATTTCGAATCTGGAAAGACAAGTTGACAACCTCAAGCTTACAGAGGCTTTCACCTCTCCGGCCGGATCAAATTCCGCCGCGAAGGAGAAAATCGAAAAGATGATCGCGGAGATTGACAAATGCATCTCTCTATTGGAAAGATAGTTATGGGGCAGAAAATCACTATAGGCATCGGCGGCAAGAGATATGAGCTGAATGCCGACTCCGTTGAAAAGGAGGAAATTTACAGGCAGGCCGCGGCGTCGGTAAACAAGATGCTGGCGGACTACACCGACAAATTTCCCGGCAAGGAATTGTCAGAGTTGCTGGCATTCGTCGCCCTTAATGAAAGTATCGGCAGGATTTCGATGCTGAAAAGGTTGGACGCGATTTCAAAGGAAGTCGAGACGCTTGAGAAACAGACAGATACTTATCTTGAAGATATAGACAATCAGCCGCCAGCCATTACTCGCTGAAAACAACACGTTCTTCGGAACCGGGTGTTCTCGAGCCGGGGATGCGCGGGCCTAAGTACCGAAATGGGATTCCGCTATGCGGAACGTAGGATTACTGAACCGGCACGGAGCTCAAATCTTATCATTAAGATTTTCTGACAGACCGGCTGACGGCTTTTTAATATATTACCGGATGCGATGCTTCTTGAAAGGATTGAAGCGGTCGTGTCCGGTATTTTCGTTCACTTCCACATTGTAGCAAATTAAAACTATAATATATACTAAAATAAAATGAGTCAACCGATTATGATAATTATCGTCGCGATACTGGCAGCTGCCATAGGCATAGCCGCCTACATAATGGTCCAGAGAATAATAATGAAAGGCAGGAAGGACAGCATCATCGAGAAAGCTGAACTCGAAGCCGAGAATATCAAAAAAGAGAAGATTCTCCAGGCCAAGGAAAAGTATCTTCAACTGAAAAGCGAGCACGAGAAGTTCGTGAACGAGAAGAATTCCCAGATCAAGGACACTGAGAACCGCCTGAAACAGAAGGAGAACAATCTCAACCAGCAGAACAATGAACTGCAGCGCAAAATGAAGGAACTGGACAATGCCAAATCCGGAATCCAGGCCCAGAAAGACGCATTGGAAAGAAAGGCGGAGGAGTACGAATCTCTCAAGAAAGAAGCCAACAAGCAGATTGAAAGCATCGCCGGAATGTCAGCGACAGAAGCCAAGAACATTCTGATGGAGAATATGAAGGCTGAAGCGAGAAGCGAAGCTCAGGCCTACATCAACGACACAATGGATGACGCGCGTCTCAATGCCGCAAAAGAGGCAAAGAGAATCGTGATAACCACAATCCAAAGGACAGCCACAGAGACCGCAATCGAAAACGCCGTAACCACATTCCCTATCGAGAATGATGAAATCAAGGGACGTATCATCGGACGAGAAGGTCGTAACATCAGGGCTTTGGAGGCCGCGACCGGAGTTGAAATCGTAGTTGACGATACCCCGGACGCAATCCTCATCTCGGCATTCGACCCGGTAAGAAGAGAGGTTGCAAGACTTGCACTTCACCAGCTGGTAGTCGACGGGCGAATCCACCCTGCACGTATCGAGGAAGTCGTAACAAAGGTCCAGAAGCAGCTTGAGGACGAGATTCTCGAGACCGGAAAGAGGACCTGCATAGACCTCGGCATCCACGGAATGAACATAGAACTCGTGAAACTGATCGGTCGAATGAAATACCGCTCCTCTTACGGCCAGAACCTGCTGCAGCACTCCCGTGAGGTTGCGAATATCTGCGCAGTTATGGCATCTGAACTCGGACTCAACCCTAAGACAGCCAAGAGAGCCGGTTTGTTGCACGATATAGGTAAGGTCTCAGAGGACGATCCGGAGCTTCCTCACGCACTTCTCGGTATGAAACTGGCCGAGCAGTACAAAGAAAGACCGGAAATCTGCAACGCCATCGGTGCACACCACGAGGAAACTGAGATGACATCGCTCATTTCTCCTATCGTAATGGTCGGCGACGCAATCTCCGGCGCGCGTCCTGGAGCAAGACGCGAGGTTATCGAGTCATATATCAAGAGACTTAAGGGAATGGAAGACCTTGCCGCCGCATACCCTGGAGTAACGAAGAGTTACGCAATTCAGGCAGGCCGTGAACTTCGCGTAATCGTCGGAGCTGAAGAAGTCAGCGACGAGCAGGCTGGAAAGTTATCTTCAGATATCGCACAGAAGATACAGAACGAGATGACTTATCCTGGACAGGTCAAGATTACCGTCATCAGGGAGACAAGATCTGTCGCATACGCGAAGTAATCTTTAATCTGAAACACATATATCCGTAATAATGATGAAACGGACTAAGAATATGTTTATTACAGGCATTGTACTATTGATGAGTGCAGTGCCTGTTCTGGCTCAAAATTTCGAGCAGACAGTAACCTGGAAAGTAACGCAGGGCGAAACAAAAGACGGACTTACAGAAGTCGTGTTCGACGGCACGATAGCTGACGGATGGCACACTTACGGCATTCACCACAAATCCTCCGCGACGACAGTTGAATTTACTGAGATTTCCGACTGCAACTTGTCCGGAGATCTCTATGAAACACTTCCGAAACAGATATACGAGGGCGATTCCGTATATTTCAACAAGATAAAACTCGGTCAGAAAGTTCTGGCAGGCAGTAAAGGAGGCGCCATCAAAGGCGTCATCACGACATCCAGCTGCCACGAAAAAGAATGCGGGATGCCAGAGGACTGGGAATTCAGCGTAACATTGACTGCACCTTCAAATGCCGCTACTGTCGCCCCGGCAGAACCTAACTCCGGAGACACAGCCGCTGCCTGGACAGAAGAAAGCCAGAATGCAGGAGGCTCAATATGGGGGCTGATTCTGGAGGCAATTCTGTGGGGATTTGCTATGCTGCTCACTCCTTGCGTGTTCCCGATGATTCCTATGACGATTTCGTTCTTTATGAAAGGTTCGTCATCTGCGATGGAGGGCAGATTCAAGGCATTTATGTACGGCCTTTTCATAGTCCTGCTATATACAGTACCGATTTCCGCTATAATCGGACTTACCTACATTTTCGGCGGAGAGACCGTAACTGCAGACATATTCAACTGGCTTGCAACACATTGGCTGCCTAATATCATATTCTTCATCGTGTTTATGATATTCGCGGCGTCATTCTTCGGAGCATTTGAGATCACTTTGCCGTCGTCGCTTGTAAACAAAAGCGACAAGAACTCAGACAAAGGTGGGCTTGCCGGTATCTTCTTTATGGCACTCACTCTGGTGCTGGTTTCATTCTCCTGCACCGGTCCTATAGTCGGCTCTGTTCTGATCAAGTCCACTCAGGGTGAATTCTGGACTCCGATGGTGACAATGCTGGCATTCTCCGTAGCATTTGCATTGCCGTTCACCATTTTCGCAATGTTCCCTTCTCTTCTAAAGAAATTGAAGAGCGGAAGCTGGCTGAACTCCGTCAAGGTCGTTCTTGGCTTTATTGAGGTAGCCTTGGGATTCAAATTCCTGAGCGTCGCGGACCAGACATATCATTGGGGGCTGCTTGACAGAGAAGTCTATCTCGCAATATGGATTACCGTATTCACGCTTCTTGGCCTGTATCTGCTCGGAAAAATCAGATTCGAAGCGGACAGCGAAGTCAAGCATATCGGAGTATTCCGCCTTTTCCTGGCGATTGTGGATTTCACTTTCGTTGTCTATATGATTCCTGGAATGTTCGGAGCTCCGCTCAAGGCTTTGTCCGGCTATCTGCCGCCGATTGAAACTCAAGATTTTGTCATCGGCAGCAATGGAACTGCCACAACTGTAACGCCTTCGGAAAACAATGATACCCACAGGCTTCCGCTTGGACTTGAAGGCTATTACAGCATCGAGGAAGCGATGGAAGCCGCAAAAGAGGCTGACAAGCCGGTGTTCGTGGACATATCAGGACTTGCCTGTGTCAACTGCAGGGAGATGGAGCAGCGCGTATGGAGTGACCCTGCAGTGCTCAACCTGCTCAAAAACGAATTCGTGATAGCTGTACTTTACACTGATGACAAGCAGAAACTTCCTGAATCTGAATGGATCACGACCAGTTCCGGCAAGGTCCTCAAAGACAAGGGCCGTGTAAACTCCGACTATGTGAGAAGGACTTTCGGAGTGAACGCGCAGCCGAACTACACGATTCTTGATCCGGACGGAAAGCAGTTGGTTCCTGTCAGAGGATACAATCTGGACATCGAAGGCTATGTCGCATATCTGAAGGAAGGTCTGGACAAATTCAACGCCGGCCGCAAAATGAAGAGAATGGTGTCAATGCCGTAAAACAATGTTGTATGTATTACGTCAGCAAAAGATTTGAAGTATCCGGGGCGCATTACGTCACCACCGGGCACAGGAGCAAATGCGAGGAACTGCACGGACACAACTGGATAATCATTGTCCACTGCAAGTCCGAGACGCTCAACGATGACGGTATGGTCACTGATTTCACGGAGATAAAGAGACACATAATGTCACGCATCGACCACAAGAACCTGAACGAAGTGCTCCCGTTCTCTCCTACAGCAGAGAATATCGCCAAATGGATATGCGACGAGACCGAGAACTGCTATAAGGTAGAAGTCTGGGAATCAGAGAACAATAAGGCAGTTTACGAAATATAGGGCCCTCAATGGTTTGCGACGGAGCGGTAATCCCAGAGAATCCATTTCTGTTTGAGCTTGCCCTCGCC
>CAVKAQ010000095.1:0-8639 GCA_963654225.1 Butyricicoccaceae bacterium
AGGGTTTGGGGAATACTTTCCCCAATGAATGACTTTATACTAACTTGAAATGGGCGATGAAAAAGTCAAATAGACTCTTCGCGCGTCGTCTGAAGTGTTATGGGAGTATTCAGTGGTACTTGAGAGGTCGGTAGCGTGAATTAGAAAGATGGACGATTGGAATACTTCGGAGCTTTGCGACCGGAAGGGGCTTGGGGAATACTTTCCCCAATGAATGTCGTTATACTAACTTGAAATGGGCGACCAAAGTCGAAAGACTTCGGTCGCCCGTCTCAAGTTAGTATAGTTGTGTTTACTTGTTGAGTCTTGCAGTTTCCTCCAGGTCAAGCGCTTCGGCAAGAATGCTTATAGGATTCTTGACGGCATAGCCCGTGGACATCTCTATTTGCCATTTGCAGGTCTCGCAGTCGCAGGCCACGAAATCAGGATTTACGTTGCAAATCTGGTTAAAAAGCGGTTTGCCGATTGCCTGAGACTTCTCGTAATTCTCTTTCTTGAAGCCGTAGGTTCCGGATATTCCGCAGCAGTTGCTGTCAAGCATTGTGAAATCCAGTCCCGGAATCATCTTCAGCAGTGAAGTCGAGAATATTCCCCAGCCCAGTTTCTCAAGATGGCAAGGCGTATGATATGCTACCTTTGCTTTCCAGTCCTTCTTGAACGCGAGTTTGACCTTTCCCGAATCCACCAGTCCGAATATGAACTTGGTTGCAAGATACAGGCTGTCCCGTACACTTGAATTGTCAACATTCAGCAGTTCAGGATATTCGTCGCTCATTGTCAATACGCAAGTAGAGGATGTCGTCAAAATTTTCAGATCCCTCTCAACAGCCTTCTGCATTGCGGATACATTCTGTACGGCGTGCTTTTTCGCGCCTTCCGTCAGCCCGTTGACAATCATTGCGACGCCGCAACACTTTTCTTTGTCAAGCAGATTGACACCATATCCCAAGGCATTCATCACCGCCACGAAGTCCTTTCCGAGCTGCGGATAATTGTAATTCACATAGCATCCGTGGAAATATGCAATCTGATTCTTGAACTCCGTTTGCTTTGCCTTAGCATTCTTCTTGAACCAGGATTCAAACTTGGTCCCGGAATATTTAGGGAATGTCCTTCTGTGGTCGATGCCTAGTACACCGTCAAGTACCGCTTTTACCGGCTTTATCGGCAATGTTGCGTTCACGATAGGAGCGAAAGGACTTGCCAAAGTGCCCATAAAATCAGTGCTTGCGAGCATCCTGTCGCGAAGTTTCGGCTTGCGTGTGCTGAAATTGATCCTGGCTTTCTGTATAAGGTCAGAAACCTTGACACCGGAAGGGCAGGCTACATCGCACCTTTTGCAGTTGAGGCAGTACTTCAATGATTCATCAAAGTAATAGCCGTTCTTAAGTCTCAGTCGCTCTCCGTCAGGACCTGCCTGCTTAGGACCGGGATATGCCGGATTGACCGGCACTACAGGGCAATATACAGTGCAGATTGTGCATTTGATGCACTGCTCGAAATTGTTGTCTTTTGGATCTGTCATATTACCAATCTCCTATCTGCCTAATATCGTGTCTGACACTTTGAATGCAGTCATTATTGCCACGCCTGCTCCGCATCCCTCATACAGTGCGTTGAATCCGCCCAGAATCGAACCGATGGCATAGAGGTTCTTCACCGTCTTTCCGCTTCGTTTCGCAAGGAATGCCTCGTCAGTATCTACGCCGAAACTGATGTAGTCCTGGCGCTTGAAGAAATTCTTGTCAAACCAGTTGTTCCTGTCTTCGTCAAAGATGACATCCGCTCCGAATACCGGCTCTGATACGCTCTCGGCATCGGAAACAAGTCCGTGTCCGAAATAGCTCCCTGTTGCGAGAACATAGTTGTCTGCAGTAATCTTCACGTTCCCAAGATTGGCGCTTTCTACGGATACGACTCTGTCGTCAGTAAATTCAGCCTTCTTTGCCTCGTCCCCCTTCAGGAATGTCCCTCCTGCAGAAATGAAAGCCTCCTTCAACTGTGCCTGAATGCGGATTCCGGCAACTGAAGGCGGAAGTGTACCTATTAACAATGTTTTGATACCAAGTTGTTTCCGAAGAGAGGCAACGGTACCGTGACTCTTGATTCCGAATACGGCTGGCAGAATTATCGTGTCCTCGTCCTTGACTAGGGCCTTTACCGCAGTAGCAAATTTTTCAAGATTGACAGGAGACTCCATTATCTTGGCGATGTTGGAAGACCTCATTTCTGTCGGATTTGTTCTCAACTGGCTGAGTTCGTCAGTGGTGACTGCGGCTATTCTGCATTTCGCGCCGCGTTTCTCCAGTGCTCCGGCTATGAAGGATGTATTGAAATCCATAAATCCTTCGATATTGACAATGAGAACCTTCTCTCCGATACTTTCGTTTCTGTCTTTGACGTGCGCAATGTCATCAACTGCAAGCCAAGTCGGCTTCAATGCGCCTGAACCTGTTATCACGTAGCTGTTCTTTTCTGCGCTGCCTTCGACAGGAATCTCGTGGTCCTTGAAGAATGTTACCGCCTCTTGAGCATATTCCGTAACCTTCTCAGTCCCGATCTTTGAATATGGATGAGTGTTCCCCAAAGAAGAAATCGCCTTGAGAGGCTCTTCCACCGCAGTTCCGTCCGCAAGCCTTGAAAGCAGTCCGAATCCTCCGGAGAAGAAGTGCATCGCATTCTGTCCTGAGGACAATATGGCGCATTTCTGTCCGGCTTCCTGAAGTCGCACTCCGCATAAAAGTCCGGCAAGTCCGCCACCTATTATCAATGTGTCAAATTTCATTTCCTTATTCTTTAACGGCTTGAGCGGCCGGTTCAATTTCGTTTTCCTCGTCTATTCCCAGGCATTCCGTGTATATCCACGATGTGAATTCGGCTTCGCGCAATGTTTCGCCCCAAGCAATCGGGTACATTCCTTTCCATCTTTCGTTGAGGAATCCTTTCAGGTCTTTCAATGCTTTTTCTGTGCAACCGTGTGCCTTACCCATAAGTCCGGCTGCCCTGCAGGCGCAAAGTTCGCCCTGGCAAGTTCCCATTCCGACTCTGGTTCTGCGCCTCAAATCAACAAGATTGTGCACATCGAGATTCTCGATTGCGTTCTCCACTTCGCTTACTGACACTTCCTCACATTCGCATACGAGACTCTTGTCCTCATCGTTATTGAACTTGATATTGGTGGCGGTGCTTCCAAGCCTTCCTACAGTGGCTTTCTGCGCAGTGGTAGGTGCTTCCCAAATCTTGCGGGAAA
Source organism: Butyricicoccaceae bacterium (assembly GCA_963654225.1). Taxonomy (GTDB): domain Bacteria; phylum Bacteroidota; class Bacteroidia; order Bacteroidales; family UBA932; genus Cryptobacteroides. The sequence continues at coordinate 3,251 of CAVKAQ010000095.1, forward strand.
CTTCTTTGACATTGCCTTCGCCTGAGCCAGGCAACGGTGTGGTTCTTGTTTCACATTTCTTGGCAACATTGAGTTTCTGACATACCAAGTCTGTGGCCATCTCGGCCATAAGCCTGTAGGTCATCAATTTGCCGCCTGTTATAGTGATGAATCCCTTGATGCCGTCACGTTTCTCGTGGTCGAATAGGACGATTCCTCGGCTGATGTTTCGACCGCTGGTGTCGCCTTCTGCCGCTACAAGCGGACGGACACCGGCATAAGCCCTAAGGACTCGTGTGTCTTTCAGACAAGGAGCCAGTTTTTCGCCCTCGGCAAGCAGCAATTTGACCTCATCTGGCGTAACCTTCATATCATCGCATTCCTCATAAGGAACTCTGGTGGAGGTCGTTCCGATGACGCAGACAGTGTCTCCCGGTACCAAAATGTCGGCATTTGCAGGCTTGCGGCAACGGTTGAGCACGATGCTGTTTACCCTATGCGCGAAAATCAGCAAAGCTCCCTTGGCCGGGAACATACTGATTTTTGCACCTGCCTTTTCGGCGATGAGATGTCCCCAGATGCCACCGGCATTGACAGTGATAGGAGCATAGTACTCGGCAGTGGCGCCTGTCTTATGGTCAATTACTTTTACTCCTATTATTGCATCCTGCTTGCGGATGAATTCCGTAACTTCCGTATAAACCAATACTTTAGTGCCGTGCAGTTTGGCATCTACAATGTTGGATGAACACAATCTGAACGGATCCACAGAACCGTCAGGCACTCGGACCGCACCTATAATGTCAGGATTTGCGGACGGCTCAAGCCTGAGGGCCTCTTTAGGATCTATGACCTCCGCCTTGATGCCGGCTTTGGTGCAGGACTCTACAAATTTAGCTTGGTAAGCAAGATCGTCTTCCGGCAATGTGAGAAAGAATCCAGTAGTATCATCCACGCAGTGATTGGCGACTCTTTTCAGAATCATATTTTCTTGGATACATTCCGCAGCTGATTCCTGGTCTGTCACCGCATAACGTGCCCCGCTATGGAGCAAACCGTGATTTCTGCCGGTAGCTCCGTCCGCGATGTCGTGCCTTTCGATGAGAAGTACCTTCAATCCGCGCAGGGAGCAGTCCCTCGCAGTGCCGGCACCGGTTATTCCGCCTCCGATAATGATGACATCGAATTCGTTGTTTTTCGTTTCAGACATATTGGCGCAATTCTGTTAAATTACTCTGCCGTCATATCAATCCTTACTGTCAGTCAGAATGTGTTTTGTAAGGGTGAGGATGTGGCATTTTCAGAAATGAACGAAAGAAATTGCTTTCTGTTCGGTTTCATTTCAAATGCAAATATAGTAATTTGTATTTCATTACGAAAATGAAATGCGCCGAAAAACGCAAACTTGCACGAAGCGTAGCGACTCAAAGCGTCAAGGGAATACGATCCCCAGTGCTCCTCTGCACCGAAGGTTCTAAATTGTCCCCTGAACGGTAGGCTATAAGAACTATCGGATGGCTCTCATATTGACACTCTGGTAGTAAGCCTGTGCCTCTTTTTCGAGAATAGCGTCAATATCTTCGGTCTGATGCTCTGTATGTTTCCAGGTGGAAGTCGAATCTACGCTGAACTGCTGAACTCTTCCGACAGGGGAGAGCACGGTGAGCATACCATCGCAATAATATCCGAGGTCCTGATACGTCGCCATAAACGCGCGTTCGTGGAAATCCGGTGCCAGAATATCCTGGCCGTAAAACTCTGATTCGTAGGAGAAATGCAGCAGAGAGAACACGGTCGGCATAAGGTCGATCTGCGAACACAGTTTGCCGATATGCTTCGGTGCTATGAATCCAGGAGCATAGACAATGGCCGGGATATGATATTTGTCAACAGGAATGCTTGTTTTGCCCGCGCTTGAGGCGCAGTGGTCCGCTACGATTACAAATACCGTGTTTTTGAACCACGGCTTCTCAGCTGCCTTTGCAAAGAACTGTCCGATAGCGTAATCCGTGTACTTTACGGCAGCTTTGCGGGATTTCATTTCCCCGTCGAATGTGATTTTTCCTTCCGGGAAAGTGTATGGCCTGTGATTGCTTATCGTGAAAATTATTGAATGGAAAGGCTTTCCGCTCTCTGCCTTCTTGTCGAAATCCTTAAGCGCGACACTGTATGAATCTTCGTCACATGTGCCCCAGATGTTGCTGAATGTGATGTCTTCTTTCGGATATGAGGATTTGTCGATTATTTCGAAACCGTTGCCCTCGAAATATGTCTTCATATTGTCGAAATAGCTGTCTCCTCCATAAATGAATGACGTGGTGTAACCATTGTCTCTCAATATCTTGCCGGTGGAAAACAGATCAGCGTTATCCGGCCTCTTGATGAGGCTTTCGCCTGCGCTCGGCGGGATGCAGAGAGTCAGTGCTTCAAGTCCGCGGACTGAACGGTTGCCTGCCGCATACAGGTTGTCGAAAACAAGGCTTCTGCCGATGAGAGAATCGAGATTCGGGGTGATTCCGTCCGTGTTGCCGTAGGTGGCAAGAAAATCCGCGCTCATGCTTTCTATGGCTATCAGGACTATATTTTTCTTGACAGGAGGAATGGAATCGGTTATATGTTGAATGCCGTTTGCATCCTCGTTGCAGAGCTCCATCTTGATTTCAGCAGCTTCATTCTCAGGCAACATCTTGTAGAACTTATCGTATTCCAGGGTGCTGCTGCTGTATGCCTCGAGGAAATTCCAACACCCGTTGCACTGGAGCTCGGTCGCATAACTGTTCTCGCTCTGCAGATGCCTGTAACTGAAGTCAAGCCAGAATATGCTGCCGGTAAAAAGCGCGGCATATACGACAAATGTCAATCCGAAACTCATCAGACCTCCGTTGCCGGCTTCGCTTACGTCCCTTTTTCTAAACATCAGCCAGCTTATGGCGACAGCAACCAGCAAGACGCCGAGAAACATAGGAACAATAGGGTAGGACTCCATAATGTTGCCTATCACCTCATTGGTATAGACGAGGTAATCCACAGCTATGAAATTGTATCTTACCCCGAATTCATTCCAGAATGTGAACTCGGACGCCATATTGACCAACATCAGTAGTACGTACAGCCCCATAGTGAATTCGAGTCCTATCTTGCACCAAGTCTTTCGTATTGAAGGCATAAAAAGTCTCAATGCGAACCCTATGAGCAGCAATGATGACAATGCTCGGGCAACTGCCGGCACTGCGGAACCGTATTCTGTGAAGATGTTGGACGGCAGCCAGGAATAAGCGGCGAATACTATCAAGACTGCATCTATGATATAATTTAAAGGTCTGGCATATTTGGCGTCGTTAAGAGTCGCGTGAACCAACAATGCCGGAGCTAATGCGATGATGGCGAACGCGATGTCATTGATCGGACCGAGAACGAAAATCTTTATCCACTCGATGAATGAAAATCCGATGACCGTCGGAGGCGTGAACAGGAGGATCAGTCTTGTAATGAAACCTATGACGAGGGTAAACAGGATGAACTTCGGCGCGAACCATCTGAACCAGTCTTTTACCTTGTTGCTTTTTTCTCTGTTGTCATTCAATACAATCCATTCCATTTTCTGAAAGAAGTTTTAAGAGCCCTGCAAATATAGCAATCCTTGCGGAACAATCGGCTAACTTTCAATGACTTTACAGAGAACTTGAGGAATGTTTGAGGAAAGGCCGGAAATTGCTAACTTTGCCGTGTCGAAATATACGGCGGGACGTTCTGCCGCGCCAGTTCTTTTACTGGTGAGGAAAGTCCGGACAGGAAAGGGCACTCTGCTGCGGAAAGCGCAGATGGGAGAAATCTTATGAAATCGTAACAGAAAATGACTGCCGTTCCGAATTTCGGGATGGTGATGGTGAAAACGCGAGGCAAGAGCTCACGACGGCCTGCAGTGATGTATGGTCGGGTACGATACCAGGGCCTGCAAGACCAAATATACTGACAGATGAGGACTGCCCGTCCGATGTCAGGGGGTAGGTTGCGAAGATAAATGGCAGATTAAAACAGAAACCGGCTTACGGTTCCGCCTTCATTTTATGCGGGGATGGCTAAAAAATACTTTTTGGTCATCTCCTTTTTCTATCTGCTCCTCAGTCTCTTCGTGACAGGATGATGCTCGCAGCTTCGCACTGCTCGCTTCTTCTGCTTAAACATACATAGGAAATGCCTTGAAAATGGTTAACAGTGAGATTAGTTCGTCTTTGAGATTGTTACGTACGAAATCTTTCATATCTCCATCGGTAAGTTCACCTAAACCGCTGATTAAGTCCTTTTCCGAGATATTCTGAATACTTGAAAGACATTTGTCCAAATAATCTTCGATAGACATTTCCATACGAGACTCTACGATGGACTTATTGAGAGCAGTGCGTTCTTTCAGGAAAAACCAACAGTCAAATACATCGCGGCTGGTGATCTCCGATCGGTCAAGGAGGGCGCACAATTTGTGTGCAAACATATCTTCCTTTACCATAACGCGTATCTGAATCCCAAGATAATTAAGAATCTCGTAATGATTTTCATATTGCCTGTGAGATACTTCAATTTTCAGTTTGCGTTCGCCGATTCCGTAGTCAAGGACTATAAGTATCCCATAATGCTTGATGGCTTCGTCGTGTATCTTGCCGTACTTCAGGACAATATCTCGTAGGCGATTGTAGCACTCCACCTCTTTCTCTGTATTCAGCAGATTGAAATCCAGGTCTGTCGAAAAACGAGGCAGATTGTAAAAGAACATCGTCGCGGTTCCTCCCTTGAATGCCAGATTGGAAGATAGCAGTGCATCTGAAAAAATATCCTTCAGCAACTGCAGCATAAAGAACTTATGTTTGTTCGTGTCCATTATCCAAGTATTTTAGAAACTCTTTGCTCCAGTGTCTTGCAATTGTATATGGGAAGAAGTGAAATCACTTTTTCTTTGTCCAGTATGGACGGATTGTCAAAATAGTAGTTGCTGTTCAAATATAGGATATCTAGAAATGCTCTTTCCGGTGTCGCTATATTTACGTTTCCCTCGCTTATGATTCCTGATTTGTCGATCAGTATTTCACCCTTTATTTTTCTGTATCGATATTGCTTTCCATCAACTTCAACAGTTCGGCTGAGATTTCCTACGGCTGTAATTTCGTCATTATATTGAAATACAACCCCCGTTCTCTGTAGTACATATTCCAGAGAAATATATGATGGTGTATAGAGTAGGCAGACCAGTTCTTTCTCGTCATATCCTATTTTAGCATAGATCCCTTTCCGAGGATTGAGGATTTCTCCTTTTTTGACGTAATTGTTCAACCTGTTTTTCAGTGCGTTATGGTTAATCACTTGATTGCAGGCCAAGGCAATTCCCTGTGAGGTAAAAACGCTTGCTTTATCTTTATAC